>CAKURN010000046.1 GCA_934675695.1 uncultured Candidatus Melainabacteria bacterium
ACGCTATATTTAGCGGATGATACAATTTGGTGTAAAGAAGTAAATGAAACGCTAGAAAAGTTTTCTCCAGATGCAATCGTTGTAAATGCATGTGGTGCAACTGTATTAAATAGTGAAAGATTGATTATGAATATTGATGATATAGAAGAAGTTTTAAAAAATGCTGAAAATGCGACCGTAATTGCAAGTCACATGGATACAGTAAGTCATTTGACGGTTACAAGAAGTGATTTAAAAGATTTTAAAAACAAAAATAATATTGATAATTTATTGATACCTGAAGATGGTGAAAATATTTGTATTTAAGGCATTAATCTAGAAAGAAGAATTTAATAATTTATATTTAGCGATACAGAACTGTGCTAAACTATAAAAAGGTTAAAAAATATGATAATCAACACAGGTTCTAGAACAGATACAGTTCAATATTATTCTAATTGGCTTTTAAACAGATTTAAAGATGGTTTTGTTTATTCAAGAAACCCTCTATTTCCAAACAAAATCACAAAATACGAACTAAATCCAAAAGTTCTTGATTGTGTTGTATTTTGTTCAAAAAACTATGAACCGATTTTAAAGAGATTAACAGAAATTACTGACAAATTTAATACTTATTTTTACTACACAATAACAGCCTATGATAAAGACATTGAACCCAATGTTCCAAATATAAAAGAAAGTATAGAAACTTTAATTAAATTATCAAAAATCGTTGGAAAACAAAGAATAGCTTGGCGATATGACCCGATTCTTCTGACTGAAAAATATACAAAAGAAACTCACTATGAAACTTTTGACTATATGGCAAAAAACCTCTCTCCTTATATCGATAGATGTGTTTTTAGTTTTGTTGAAATGTATAAAAAATTAAAAACAAACATGCCTGAAATTATTTTGCTAACTGAAAAAGACAAAAACGAAATTGCAAAAAATATCGGTCTAATCGCAAAAAAATACAATATGACAATTCAAACTTGTGCAACAATTGAAAATTATGAAAAATTCAACATTTTAAAATCAGGCTGTATAACATCTGACATTTTAGGAAAAGCAAATAACATAAAATTCAAAAAATTTCGACACACAGGCAATAGAAAAGGCTGTCGTTGTATAGATAATAGAAATATTGGTGACTATGATACTTGTCCAAATGGTTGTAAATACTGCTATGCAAACCAAAATCCAAAAATCGCTCAAGAAAATTACAAAAAGCACAACCCTGATGATTTAATGATTTTAGGAAATTTAAAACCAACAGACGAAATTCAAAATAGCAACCAAAAATCTTTTTTAGTTGAAGTTGAACAAACCAAATTATTTAATACTTTAAACTAAATAAATTTTAAGCATTACTGAAAGCTTCTTTAATTCCGTATGGGATAGCGTGTAGATTTTCTATTACGATATAATTTTCATCCAATTCAAAATCGACAGTTTTGTTTTTTATAAAAAACGTTGGACCGGAGCCGGACATTTGCATTCCTTTTGAATTTAAAAATTGAAGTTCTTTGTATTTGCTTAAAAGGGCAAATTCTAAATCATTTTTAAGAACAGAAGTCTTATCCAGATAATCGAATGCTTCATAAGCTTCTTTTGCAGAGATTTTTAGATTTTTCGGTTTAACAAGGCTCAATTCAAAATTACAAAAAGGCAAATCGGTCAATTTTTCTCCTCTACCTTCACACAATTTTGTGCCGCCTTCAATACAAAAATTCAAATCTGAACCCAATTTTGCTGCCAGTTTGTGGAGTTCAATTTTGTCTAATGGTTCATTAAATAATTTATTCAAACCAAACAAAACCCCCGCTCCATCTGTCGAACCACCTGCCAGTCCTGCACACACCGGGATATTTTTTTCTATAAAAATCGAAACTTTTGCAGTTTTTTTAGTGGTTTTTAAAAACAATTCTATTGCTTTATAGCAGAGATTTTTTTCGTCGTAAGGTATTTCTGTATTATTACCGGAAAGGAAAATTCCTTCCCCATCTTCTAATTTTATTGTCAAAAAATCAAAAAGGCTAATTGCTTGCATTGTGCTTTTGATTGGGTGAAAACCTGTTATAGTGTCTTTTTTAGATACTTTTAAATCGAGGTTAATTTTTGCAGGGCATTGTATTTTGATTGTTTTCATTGGTTAAATTCCTCAAGAGCAACAGAAATATCTCTTATTTTTTCTATAGATAATTTTTCTCCACGTTGCGATTTATCTATATTAGCTTTTTTAAGAGCTTCTTCAACACCCAAAAAACCGGCATTTAATAGAGAATTTTTGATATTTTTTCTTCTTGCTTGAAAAATCGCTTTTACTGTTTTTCTGAATAGTTTTGTTATAGGCACTTTTGGTTCATCTTTTACAACAAACTTTACAATAGCACTATCAACTTTTGGCGAAGGGGAAAAACAGTTTTTAGGTACGTCTTTGATGATTTTTGTATCACAGTACATTTGTGACAAAATCGACAATTGCCCGTATTGTTTGTTTTCAGAGTTTTCGTTTGCTATGATTCTTTGTGCAACTTCTTTTTGAACCATTAAAACAAGTTCAGAAATTCTTGAGCGGTTTTTGTGATTGTTTTCATCTACCTCACCTAACAAATGCACCAAAATAGGACTCGTTATGTAATAAGGAATGTTTGCTATTACTTTTATTTTGTTGTTTTCAAAAGGCAAATCTTCTATATTTGTTTTTAATATATCTTGTTCAAAAAGATGGAAATTTTCAAACTTCGACAAATTTTTGTTTAAAACTTTAATTGCATCTTTATCGATTTCAACTGCGACGACTTTTTTTGCTTTTTGAACCAACTTTTCTGTTACAAAACCCAACCCTGGTCCGATTTCTAGTATTTCATCGCCAGATTGTGCATTGTTTGCAATAAAATCAATAATTTCGCTACTAGTTAAGAAATTTTGCCCGAGAGATTTTTTTGCTTTAAAGTTTTTTGCTCTAATTGAATAATTTAAGTCCATATTCTTATTTTAAACAAAAATAGCAAAACTGTCTAACTATTAAAATTACAATTTATGGTAAGATTTGAATATGCAAAAAACGATAGAAAAAATTGAATTAAAAGAACAAAAACAAAAAGAAGAAAATACACTTTCTTTAAAACAAATAGAAGGTTTTTACAAAAACAAAAACAAAAAAGAATTTTTCGGTTTAGAATATGAAAGATTGAGTTTGGATAAAAAGACTCTAAAAAATGCACCATACGATACTATGGAAAAAATCATAAAAGATTTTTCAAAAATTTTAAATTGGGAATTGTTATTTGATAACGAAACAGTTATAGGTGCAAAAGACAAAAATGGAAATTCTATTTCGCTAGAGCCGGGTTGTCAAATGGAAATCAGTATAAAACCACTAGAAAATATACTGGATATTGATTTGGCATTAACAAAATACGTAAATTTGTTAGATAAAATTGCAGATATTTATGACGTTTGTTTTTTGGGGTATGGGGTTAGTCCTTATTCAAATGTTGATGAGATTTCTTTGCTTCCAAAAAAACGCTACGAAATAATGAACAACTACTTGCCAAATTGTTCTTATGGTGAATTGTGTCAAAAAATGATGAGAAAAACAGCAGGTATCCAAGTAAACATTGACTATACCAATAATATTGATGCGTATTACAAAATAAAATTCTTTAATTTGATTATGCCTTTTATGTCGGGGCTTTTTTCTAACAGTCCTATTGAAAATAATTATATTATAGAAAACAAATCTCAAAGAAGCTATATTTGGCAATATACAGGCAAAAACAGATGTAATTTGTTTTATAAAGATGTGTTTAAAGGTTTTAATCAAAAGAAAAATATATTCAAAAATTACCTAAAAGCTGTTCTTAACGTGCCGATGGTTTTTATCGAAAGAAACAATGAAACAATCCCGATAGATGGAAAAATAAACTTTCTTCAATTTTTAAATGAAGGTTACAAAGATTATTTTGCAACAATGAATGACTACATTTTGCACCAGAGTCTATGTTTTCCTGATGTAAGATTAAAAAAATACATAGAAATCAGAAACCATGATAGTCAAAATCCCAAAATGGCACTTGCTTTGTGTGCGTTTTATAAAGGGCTATTGCAAAATAGAATAGAAGATTTATTGAAGCATTTTTCATATTTAAAAATTGATGAAATAGAAAAAAACATCCAAAATGCGTCGAAATTTGGTCTTGATTTTAAAACTCCAGACAATAAAGAAGCTTGGGAAATTGTTTCTGAATTGTATAAAATTTCTTCTTTAAATTTGTCTTCAAAAGAAAGAATTTACCTAGAGCCGATTTTTGAAATCATTAAAACGAGAAAAACAAACGCAGATATTTTAATTGATTACGGTTTTAAAAGTGCAAAAGATGTTGTTGAATATTATCTAAATTAAAATATTAAAAAATATATAAAAATTGCCTTTAAAACTATAATTGGTACAATTTTTATATGACTAGAGTTTTTTTATTAAAAAATGCAGATAATATATCTGATATCGCCAGTATTCTTGTTAAAAACGATTTTTCTGTTTCTACAATAGATACAAATCAAAATCCCGAGGATATTTTTTCTCAAATAAACAATGAATCGCCTGATGTTATTTTGGTTGATGATGATTTTGAAAACGCTCAGTATTTGGTTTATCAAATAAAATCCGATTCAAAAAACAACTCACAGGTTATTCTTCTTATGAAAAATTCAAATGAAAAAGAATTAATAAACTTGTGCGACGCATTAATTCAATATCCATTGAATGAAACAATACTTTTATCTACGATTAATTCTCATTTGAAAACAAAAAAATCTTTAGATAGGTTATATGAAAATAACAAAGAATTGTCAAGAAGTTTGTACCAACTGAATGTATTATATAATACAAGTTCTCAGTTTGCAGGAACATTGAACACCAAAAAACTCTATGACATTATGATAGAAGCAATGGAAAAAACGCTCAGTTTCGATATTTCTTGTGCAATGATATTTAATTCGTTCAACAAACCTGAGTTTTTCTTAAATACGCTTTATACTCCTTGTGAAAATTTAATAAATGCTCTAAAAATACGTTCTATTTTGAATTTTGATTCAATGATGGAAAAGACAAAGTTTTTTGTTGAAAAAGATTTTTCAAATATTGAAACAATTCAAAAAACAAAACAAGCCCGCTCAAATAGAATTTTTGGTGTTGAAGTAATCAGCTATGATTCTTTGTATGCACCGATAAAAGTCGGCGATGAGTTTTTTGGTGTTGTAGAATTGTTTAGACAAACTCCGTTTTCTAGCGAAGATGTGACTTGTTTTCAAGCAATAGCTCACCAAGTCGCTTTGCCATTAAGAAGTGCAAAATTATATGAAGAAATTTCGATTACAAATAAAAAATTAGAAAAATTAGAAAAATTAAAATCAGAATTTGTATCTATCGTATCCCACGAGCTTAGGACACCTTTGACCCCGATTAACAATTCTTTAGAAATCGTATTATCTAACCAAGCAGGCGAAATTACAGACGAAGTAAGAAATTTTATTTCGATGGCAAAAAGAAATATCCAAAGGCTCTCCGGAATTATCGAAGATTTGCTGGATTTGTCAAGAATACAAACCGGAAAATTGGATTTTAGATACAAAAATATCAACATAACTTCTTCTTTAGAATTGTTATTAAAAACTTTTTATCAAACAGCAAATGAAAAAAACATAAGCATTTCTTTAGATGTCAAAAATGAACTTCCTGAAATATACGCTGATGTCAGAAGAATAGAGCAAATATTTACAAATTTGGTTTCAAATGCTCTAAAATTCACATCAGATAATGGAAGAATTTCAATCGTTGCAGATGTTGTAAATGAAAAAGAAATAAATTCTGAAGAACTTATTTTGCCAAAAGTTCAGCCAAAAGGTGATTATATCAAGATTTCTGTTTGTGATACAGGAATTGGTATAAATAAAGAAGATATTCCAAAAATCTTTGACAAATTTTCTCAAATCGAAAGCAGCCTAAATCGCAACAAAGGCGGCGTTGGTCTGGGGCTTACTATTACAAAACAACTGATTGATTCACACTTAGGGCTTATTGAAGTTATTTCGCAAGAGCAACAAGGTTCAACATTCAATGTTTATTTGCCTTTGATTGATGAATGCAAAGTTTTTGTTATGAATTTATCGAAAGCACTCATAAATTCTGAAACAGGCGTGATTAAAATTTCTTTTAATGATTCTGATAAAAACATAATTCAAAATCTAAAAGATAACAAAATCTTGGTTCTTGGAAAAAATTCAAAAGAATATACATTGCAAAAAAATGACCACTTTGAATATTATGCTTATATACCCAATATTTCTAACAGTTCTTTTGTAGCAGTTACTTCGACGCTTGTTGATTATTGTAATAAAAATTCTCAAAATTCTTGTGGTATAATGTTTAACAAAGTTCATAGTTCAACAGATGGTTGTGATGCTGTCGTTTTGATGAAAAAGTTAGAAGATTAAGGAAAGCCATGAAAAAGATATTAATAGTTGACGATGAAAAAGATATAGTTGAAACACTAGCATTTATGCTAAAAGCAAAAGGTTTTGAATGTATTTATGCTTATGATGGAGAAGAAGGGCTACATCTAGCAAAAACTTCAAATCCTGATTTAATGATTTTAGATGTTATGATGCCAAAAATAAATGGTTACAAGATTTGTAGACTTTTGAAATTTGATAACAAATACAAAAATATTCCAATAATAATGATTACAGCAAGAAGCCAAGAAGAAGACAAAATAATCGGAGAAGAAACAGGTGCTGATGAATATATCACAAAACCTTTTGAATTTTCTGAAGTTTTGGAAAAAATAAATAAATATTTAGCTTAATGGTGAAAAAATGGATTATGTTTCTTTAGACAACAAAACGCTTGATAAATTAAAATACGACCTTGTAAGAGATGGACTCGTAACGTACGACGATATTGAACATGCCAGCGAATTGGCTTATGCACAAAATACAAACATTGGTCAGATTTTGATTAATACACAAATGATTGAAGAAAACGTGTTGATGAAGTTTTTAGAAGAAAAACTTCATACACCTTCTGTTGATTTGGAAAATTATTCTATAGACAAAAAATGTCTTGATTTTGTTTCTTATCAAGACGCAATTCGTTTCAAAATTTTGCCGTTGTTTATTATAGAAGACACTTTAACAGTTGCAATGGCAGATCCTATGGATTTGTTTTCTATTGACAAAATTATGCAAATTACGGGAAAAAACATTGACCCTGTAATTGCTTCAGAAAAAAGTATAATCAAAAAAATAAATGAATATTATGATATAAAATCAAAAGTTGAAGATATCAAAATGGACAATTCAAAAACCTATGATTGGCAAGAAGAATTGCATAATGACGATTTATCTGAAGTCCATATTCAAGTTTTGTTTAGAGCTATATTGAAACAAGCAATAAGCCAAGATATCCACGAATTGTATTTTGAAAATTCAACTGATGGTTTAACAGTAAACTTTAAACGTCCGACAGAAATTATACAAACAGGCACTATTCCTAGTCTTTTGGTAAATTCTTTTGTCCAAACTTTAAAAACCTTGTGCAATTTAGACCCGAATGTGTATGAAATTCCACAATTGGGAAAATTGAATTTCAATGTAGACAATAGAGAATTAACAGCGAGTATTAGTGCTTTTCCTACAATTAGCGGTGAAAGAATATTAATAAAAATTTATCACCCGCCAACTACAATAGAAAATTTAGGACTAAAATCAGAGCAAATAGAAATAATAAAATCATCTTTTGAAAAATCAGGTATAATCTTGATTTGCGGTGCTTCGTTGAGCGGAAAAACGCATTTTATTTATTCACTTTTGTCAAATTTGTCACCAAAAGCAAAAAATATAATGACTTTAGAAAGTATTGCAAAATACAGACTAAAAAATGTTGCTCAATGCGAATTGAACGAAAACATAGGTTTCAATTTAGACAAAGCTATGCGTTTTATTGAATTTCAATCGCCTGATATTATATATTTTGAAGGTATTACGACAAAAGAAGGTTTAGACTTTTTCACTTCTTTGAGTTTGAAAAACAAAACTCTAATTACAGAATTTTTGGCAGAAAATATGGACGATTTAAGAAGAAAATTTGAATTTAATGAATTTTCTATGTTTAAATCTGCAATAAGTTGTCTTGTATTTATACACAGCAAAAACAGTATAGAAGTATTTGACAAAAAAAATCTGGAAAAATACCTATTTTAGGTTGAGTTCAAAAACATCTTCAAACAAATACACATCTGAACCAAAATATTTCGCTTGTGTAGTTGTTTTTTTAAAAGCCATTTTTTCAAAGAAAATTCTACTTTGTCTATCGTTTTGATAGACTGATACTTGTATTGTTTTTGAATTTAAAGTTTGTGCTTCATAAATTAAAAATTCAACGATACTTTTACCTATACCTTTGTTTTGATTTTCTTTTGTTAAAAAAATATCTGTAATAGATAAAACGTCATTTTGATTTTTAAAACCGAAAAATCCCACAGTTTCGTTATTTTCTATAACTGTATAGTAGCAAAAATTGTCGAATTCTATTTTGTTTTTGAAAAAATCTTCACTCAAAAAATAAAACAAATAACTTGTAATCTCTTTTGGAAACAACGACTCTAAAAACAAATTTTTCGTTCTTTTTGAGATGTTTAACAAAATAGTTAAGTCTTCTTCAACATTTGAATCGATTTTATAAAAATTAGTTTTGGTTTTCGCTACTGTTTCCATCTGAATTTTCACTAGAGGAGATACAAATTCCTGCATCTTTGTATTTTTTATTTAAAGCTGCAAAATTGTTCATATAAGTAGCAGCTTCAAAAGTTAATTCTGTCGGTTGTTTGTTTACGCTACTTGCGTATACTTTTGCCGGAGGGAGAGCTTTTATATATTCTTTTAATTCTTGTGTTTTAAATGTGCATTCAACAGCATCTGTATATGTGTATGTTCTTACTATGCATCTTCTGTTGTACCAGCCCAAAATTCTTGATATTGAAGAATCTCCATCTATATTGTATGTATATGGTGAACAAGTCCTAAGTTTGTTTACGTATGTTTGATAAGGTTTTTGAACGTTTTGTGCAAAAACATTTGAAAATAAAAATCCTGTAAATAAACTTATTGAAATTATTAAACTAGCTTTTTTCAAAATTCCACCTCTTTTGCTT
>CAKURN010000047.1 GCA_934675695.1 uncultured Candidatus Melainabacteria bacterium
TCTAGATAATATCAAATCAAACATAAAAACAATAAAAAACTTGACAAATAACGCCCCATTGTTTACTTGTGCTTGTATTAGCGATTCTACAATAGGATATGACCATATAAATTCTTGTATAGCATCAACAATAGCAGGAACATACGGTGCAAACATGTTCAATTCAATTCCATCTATCGAAAATATAGATTATGTAACTTCTACCTTAGCTAGGGAAAGTGTAATTACAGCAAAAATTGCAGCACAGTGTGCTAATCTTGCAAATAAAAATTCAAAAGCTGTTAAAACAAATGAAAATTTGATAAAAGCACAAATCGAAGACGACCAACAAAACATACTTTTCAATTGTATTGACAGATTGGCACTAAATCCACACTACAAAAGCAATAATACAAACTATATCAAAAATCTTGTAAATACTTCTGTACTTGAACAATACAAAAAAGATTTGAATGAATAATGTTAGATTGACGTAGCTGTTTTATTTGGATATAATCATAATATGCAACCATTAATTTCTGTAGAAAATGTTGAAAACACAACAAATGAAATGCTTTTAGACATTTCTCAATGGCGTAAAAGTATGATACATTACATAAAAGACGAAAATCCGGAAATTAATACTGCAATTATAGAAATAGCACAAAAGACCAGCTTAGATCCGAAAGCCGTTGCAACCGGTGCATATATGGTTTATAAACTTTTAGAAAATGAAGCAAGCAATTTAACATCATCAGACGATTTAGATATATAAAGCGGTAAAAATATGACAGAACTTAGCAATAATGACATTGAAACGGCAAAAAAAATTGCCAATATGTCAAAAATATCAAAGATTTTAGAAAATATTAGAGAAGTAATTGCAAACGACAGAAAGCAAAAACAACCACTAATATTAAGAATCAATGAAGCCTTTATTTTCAATATTGCAAGAAAAGCAATATTAGAGAAAAATTCGACTTTTTTGATGTCAATTGCAGGCGAAAGTGCTTCAGGAAAGACTACTCTTGTAAAAAATACTGCAAAAGCATGCTTAAAATCAGACAACAATGATGTATACACAATTGTATGTTGTGATGACTATTACAAAGACGCTTCAAAAGAACTAAAAGCAGCGGGAAGCTACGAAAAACTATTTGAATCAGGATTTAGTTTTGATACTCCTGATGCTATTGATTTGGCGTTGATGAAAGAACATTTAACGCAACTAAAACAAGGCAAAGAAATTTATTCGCCACTATACAATTTCGTAACTTGCGAAAGCAAAAAAGATGTCGTACTTAAAAAACCTGCAAAATTAATACTAAATGAAGGTTTATACGTATTAAACGAAAATGTTAGAGATATTACAGATGTAAAAATTTACGTATATACTCCATTTGAAATAATTAAAGACAGATGGTTTGCAAGAGCAACAAGCAGAGGTAAAACTGGTCTTGCTGCACAAATGCAATTCCATGATGTCAATCAAACAGCTTTCCGCCACATTAGACCTTCAATGGACATAGCTGATGTTGTAATAAACGGTATGACAACGCAAAAATACATAGAAGATTTTATAAACGAGCTAATCACAGCTATAGTCAGTGTATTAAATGATAAACATGTTTCTTTTTAATTACTACTTGACAAAATTATTTTATGTATTATGATAATACTTGCCTGATGGGGCGTCGCCAAGTGGTAAGGCACCTGGTTTTGGTCCAGGCATTTCGGAGGTTCGAATCCTTCCGCCCCAGCCAATTTAATTAATAATAGAATTAGTCCTGAGAATTTAGTAGTTTCGGGACTTTTTTATTTCTAAACAAGACAAGGGGAATGTATGAAAATTCAAAATCTCAATTTAGCAAATTCAAATGTTGCATTTCAAAAAACAAAAATTTTAACATATCAAACAAAAAACAGCTCTACAAACGAAAACACTTCTGCTACATTGTATAAATTAGACAAAAATAATTTAGACGATATAAATGAAATGGAAACAATGAACTGTCCTATTAGCGTTCAAAAAGCGTATTTTTACAACCCATTCAACACGGTTTATATGCTACAAGACGATAAAGAAGGAACTCCAATTGCTTTTGCAGAAACTACTTTGCACAAACAAAGCCTTAAAAATGTACAAAGCGAAAAATATCTTAACTTGTCAATTCTTGCAAAAAATCTAGATTACAAAAACCCAGAAATTCCATTTTACACACAAGCTATAAACGAAGCACAAAAAACAGGCTGCGATAGCATTCATTTAATGAAAGAAGATAAAACAAAACAAATCGTTACACAAGATACGTATGGCAATATTTGTGTTGTTAGACAAAATAACTTTCCAAAATCACTAAATAAAATGTCAAAAGAAGGTAATATTAATTTTAGTGCATAATTAAAATCAATATTTACAGAAGCATAAAATTGTAGTTTAATTATAATATATTTTAAAAAGTGATGTTATGATTGAAATATTAAAAACTACAGATGAAAAACTTGTTGAATTAAGCATAAATGAGGCACAGAGTGGCTCTTGGTTTAATTTGATTAATCCTACTTACGATGAAATACAAAAAGTTTCAATCATACTAAATTTAGACGAGAGCTTTTTAAGAAATTCTCTAGACGTCGATGAACGTTCACGTATAGAAATAGAAGACGATAGCGTTCTTATCATCACAAATATACCCGTAATGGAAGATGAGGGAAATTATGACACACTTCCTTTAGGTATTATTTTTACCGACAGAGGTTTTATTACTGTAACATCAAAGAAAAATAAAGTAATTTCTTCTTTCAACAAAGATACAGCAGGCTCATTTGACACAAGAAACAAAACTAAATTTTTGCTCGACATTTTGTTTCGCTCTACAAAATTTTATTTAAGATATTTGAATTATATCTACAAACAATCTGAAGACATTGAAGATGAACTCAGAAAAACAATGAAAAACAAGGCTCTATTTCAACTGTTTGAAATGCAAAAATCTCTTGTGTACTTTACAACAGCATTAAAAGACAACTACATAATGTTACAAAAAATAATGCGTCTTACAAAAAGCACAAAACAAAATCCTTTGTTGAAATTTAGCGAAGACGATATTGATTTATTAGAAGATGTAATCATCGAAAATCAACAAGCACACGAAATGGTTGAAATGCACAGAAACATTCTAGAAAATATGATGGATACTTTTGCTTCTATTATTTCTAACAATTTGAATATAGTAATGAAATTTTTGACTTCTATTGCGATTATTTTTGCGATTCCTACAATGTTTTCGAGCTTTTGGGGAATGAATGTAGCAGTTCCATTCGGCAACAATCCCTATGGTTTTTTTATAGTCGGGTTGATATCGCTTGCTGCCGCTATATTTGCCGCTATATTTTTTGCAAAAAAAGGTATGTTTTAGTTTAATGAGTTTTGTTTTTGAAAAACAAGAGATAGAAGGGTTAATTTTAATAAAACCTGAATGCTACAAAGACAACAGGAGAAGGTTTGTTGAATTTTACAAGCAAACTGAATTTAGAAAAAATGGAATTGTTGAAGATTTTTTACAAGACAATTTTTCATATTCTAAAAAAAATGTTTTTAGAGGACTTCATTTTCAAAAACCCCCATATTCTCAATCAAAATTGATAACATGCCCAATGGGAAAAATCATCGACATTGCCGTTGATTTAAGAAAAGGTTCAAAAACATACAAAAAATACTTTAAAACTATTTTATCTGATGAAAACAACCATTTTTTATACATTCCAAAAAACTTTGCCCATGGGTTTTATGCTCTAAAAGATAGTATTCTTTTATATAAAACATCAAATGAATACAATGCAAAATCACAAAGCGGAATTTTTTGGAAAGATAAAGAAATAAATATAAAACTCGATATTAACCCCATTCTTTCTTCAAAAGATGAAAATCTACCGCAACTAAGTGATATTGAGGCGATATTGTGAAAATTCTCTTAATTGGCGGCAATGGAATGCTTGGAAAAAATATTGAAAAAAATTTTAAAAAAAATCACTGTGTTTTTTCTTTCAACAAAAATGATTTAGATATAACAAATTTTGAAAAAGTAGAAAACGTTTTTTTAGATATTAAACCTGAATTAACAATAAATTTTGCAGCTTATACAGATGTTGAAAATGCAGAAATAGAAAAGGAATTAGCTTTTTTGGTTAATTCAAAAGGAGCAAAAAATATTGCAATTATGGCTCAAAAAACGAATTCAATTCTTATCCACTTTTCAACAGATTATGTTTTTGATGGCAAAAAAAACCACCCATATACGCCAAATGATATACCAAACCCCATTAATATATACGGACAATCAAAATTAGACGGGGAAAATGAAATCAAAAAACATTGTAAAAACTACTACATAATAAGAACAGCTTGGCTATATGGAAATTACAAAAATTGCTTTGTAAATAAAATGATTTCTAAAATAAAAAATAATGAAGAAATTTTTGTCATAAACAATGAAACAGGTTCACCTACTTTTGTTCAAGAAATTTCAAACAATATAGAAAATATTTTAAAAAAAGATTTCGGCTTGTATCATTTAGTATGCAATAAAAGTGCTACAAGGGTAGAATTGGTTGAAGAAATATCAAATATTTTAAACATAAAAGCAAAAATTACAAAAATAGATGAAAAGCAACTAAATCTAAAAGCAAAAAGGCCAAAATACAGCGTTTTAAAAAGCGATTTTGCTGTCAATGACTGGAAAAGGAGTCTTGAGGATTATATAAAAAATCAATCTTCAGGATAACAAAATATGCAAAAAAATTTATTGCCAACGCAAAACAAATATGTTAATATATAAAGGTAAAAAGTCCGAAGTGGAGTCGATATGCGTATATTACCGCAAATGTTTAACAAAAACATGAAAATTAACAACAAAACAAATAATACAAATACGCAACTAAAAGGTTCAAACACGATTAGTGCCACCACTCCACACAATTATACAGGAAATGCCAGTGTTGATTTAGCTTATGCAAGTATGGTTGATGAATCTATCGCTAACGATCTTAGAAAAATGGACTTAATTGGTTAGAATGTAAATTTTTTTCTTATTTTTTTTAAATTTTGTGTATTTTTTTTATTGAAAAAGTTTTTATGTTATAAAATTAATAAAGAATTAATAGAAAGAAAAATATGGCAGAAAAAAATTTAGCACAAATAGGCATTTTTGGTGGTTCAGGTTTTTATAAATTTTTAGATGACATACAAGAGATTTATATTGATACACCATACGGAAAAACATCTGACGCATTAATGTTGGGTACAATAGCGGGCAAAAAAGTTGCTTTTATGCCTCGTCATGGTAGAAATCATACGATTGCTCCACATAAAGTAAACTATAGAGCAAACGTGTGGGCAATGAAAGAAATAGGCTGCAAAAGAGTAATTTCTCCATGTGCAGCAGGTTCGCTACAAAAACATGTAAAACCCGGAGATATTGTTTTTTGTGACCAATATGTCGATTGGACAAAAGGCAGATTAGATACTTATTTTGATGGAAGCGACATCAAACACGTTTCTGCGGCTGAACCATATTGCCCTCAACTTCGACAAGTTGCAATTGATTGTGCTAAAAAATTAGGATACGAATATCATTCAAAAGGTACAGTTGTCGTAATTCAAGGCCCAAGATTTAATACAAAATCAGAAAGTGCATTTTTTACGAATCAAGGTTGGGAAGTTATCAACATGACTCAATACCCAGAAGTTCACCTTGTTAAAGAATTGAATATGTGCCCACTAAATATATCATTAATCACCGATTACGACGCAGGGCTTGTAAATGATTGTGAACCTGTCAGCCACGAAGCCGTAATGAAAGTTTTTGCAGACAATATCAGCAAATTGCAGAAGTTGTTATTTTCAATTGTTGAAAATATTGACGAAAACAAAATCTGCAACTGCGACAACAGTTCTATATAAGGGGCAATTATGAGTATAACAAGAGCGGTTGCTAATATATTTGATTTAATTACTTTTTTGTTAATTATTTCGGTGTTATTAACATGGTTTCCCAGAATAAATTGGTACAAAGAACCTTTTAGAACATTAAGGGTCTTTAGCGACATATTTTTTAAACCATTAAGACAAATTATTCCTCCAATCGGAATGATAGATATTTCTCCAATTATAGCTTTCATTTTGTTAGGAGTTTTAAGAAATATCGTTGTTGGTTTATTGTCTTCATTGGGTATATAATAAAATTTAAAATTTAAAAAATGCTGAAGTAAATTACTTCAGCATTTTTTATGGATTATTGTTTGTTATTTTTTAAATACTAAAACAGCATTACAACCACCAAAACCAAATGAATTTGATAAAACTGCATTTAATTCTTTTTCTTTAGCTTTAAATGGAGTATAATCAAGATTTGCAACTTCAGGGTCTTGGTTATCAAGGTTGATTGTCGGAGGAACAATACCGGTATTTAGAGCTTTTATAGAAATTATAGCTTCTACAGCACCAGCTCCACCTAGCATGTGACCTGTCATGGATTTTGTTGAAGAAACTGAAAGATTTTTGTTTTCTTCTTTATCGCCAAAAACTTTTGCAATTGCATTAGATTCAGCAATATCGCCAACATGAGTTGAAGTACCATGGGCATTGATGTATCCTATATCAGTAGTTTTTAGATTTGCATCTTTTAGAGCTAATTGCATTGCTAATGCAGCACCGGCACCAGTTGGATCAGGTGCAACCATATCATAAGCATCTGAAGATTGACCATAACCTACTAATTCAGCATAGATTTTAGCACCTCTTTTTATAGCTCTTTCTCTTTCTTCTAAAACTAAAATTCCTGCACCTTCTGACATAATAAAGCCATCTCTATTGATATCATAAGGACGAGAAGCTTTTTTAGGTTCTTCATTTGATTTTGAAAGAGTTTTTGCAGAAGTGAAAGCACCGATTCCTAAATCGCATATACCTGCTTCTGCTCCACCTGCAACCATTACATCAGCATCACCGATTTGGATTGCACGCATAGCATCCCCTATAGAATGGGCCCCCGTTGCACAAGCTGTAACAACCGCTTTTGACATGCCTCTTAGACCATATTTGATAGAAATTTTTCCTGCTGCCATATTCGATATCATCATAGGTACCATAAATGGAGAGCATTTGTGATAGCCTCTAGCTTGCATGACAAGATGGTTGTTTTGTATAGTTTCCAAACCACCTGCCGCAGAACCTGCTATAACGCCGAATCTTGTTAAGTCTTCTTTTTCTAAATCAAAATTAGCATCTTCCATAGCCAATTGAGCTGCAACGACTGAACATAGGATGAATTTGTCCATTCTTCTAGCATCTTTTGCATCAACATAAGGTGTTGTATCAAATTCAGGAACTTGTCCGCCAATATGCACCAAGTGTTTTTCTTTATCTAACGTTAAAAATCTAATTCCGCTATTACCTTTAGTGAGATTGTCCCATAATACGTCTACTCCAACTCCAAACGGCGAAATGCAGCCCATACCGGTAACTACTACACGTCTTTTCATCTTTTTCTCCTTGTTATAATATTAATATACTTCCATCTTATCCCAGTTTTATTATAGCATTAGCAGCAGTCATACCAGCACCAAATGCACTTAATAAAATTTTTGCAGGCAATTTTATTTCGCCTTTGTCTATTCCTTCTCTAATTGCAACAGGAATAGAAGCAGCTGACATATTGCCATAGTGTTGTATGTTTGAAATTACTTTTTCATCAGGTAAATTAAGTCTTTGTGATAAAGCATCAATCATTCTTTGATTTGATTGATGAGGCACAAAATAATCTATGTCTTCGATTTTTGTGTTTGTTTCTTCCAGCAATTCTTCGATTTTTGGAGGAACGGCTGTCATAACGTATTTGTAGACATCTTTTCCTTTCATATTAATAAAAGGTTTATGAATATCTTTGATTTCATCTACTAAAGGGCAATTTATGCCTTGGGTTTTTAATGTGATATAATCTCCACAAGTTCCATCGGACAATAAATTTATACCCAAAATATCTTCTTCATCTTGACTTGCTGTAAGCAAAGCTGCACCAGCACCATCACCAAACAAGACACACACACTTCTATCTTTCCAATCAGTAAATTTTGTTGTAGCATCAGTTGCAACAATAAGTATATTTTTATATAAACCTGATTTTATAAAAGCTCTTGCTGTTTCTAGAGCATACAAAAAGCCTGAACAAGCGGCTTTTAAGTCAAAACAAGCTGCATTTTTTGCACCAATATCTTTTTGAATTAAACAAGAAACAGAAGGATAAACATCTTCCGGTGCAGAGGCAGCAGCAACAATCAAATCTACATCACAAGGGTCAAAATCTGCTCTTTTTAGTGTTTTTAGTGCAGCTGAAGTGCCTAATGTAGTTGAAGTTTCATCGCCTGATATAACCCTTCTTTCTTTAATACCTGTGCGTGTTGAAATCCATTCATCAGACGTGTCTAAAATTTTTGTTAAGTCGTCGTTCGTTATTGTATTTTTTGCAACTTCATAATCAATTGCAAGTATTTTTACTCCGTTCATCTAATTTTTCCTTATATAGCGTAATTAAAACCAAACAAATATGCTTCAATGTTTTTTTGAATTAATTCTTTTTTGTCTTTTAAAATTTTTTCATAAGCAGATTTTACTGTTTCGATTGGCAAATTATTCGTTAATTTCATCAATATTCCAAGTGCAATTGAATTTGCCATTTTTATATTACCTAATTTCATTGCTTCAGCGGTTAAGGGTGCAAAAATGTATTTTATGTCATCTCTAGTTTTTTCTATTTTAGCTAAAGAAGAATTGACGATAATTGTGCCATTGTGTTTGACTTTTGATACAAATTTGTCAAAAGAAGCTTGATTAAGTGCAACAACAAAATCGACTTTTTCATTTTGAATGCACAATAGTTCATCATCAGACATATTTACTTCACAATTTACTGCCCCGCCACGCATTTCTGCACCATAACAAGAGCAATAAGAAACAAATTTGTCATTAAGCATAAAAATATTTGCAAGTATAGTCCCTATAGATAGTATGCCCTGTCCACCAGAACCTGAAATAATAAAATTTTTAATCATTTGTAATGTCCTTAAATATTTTTAGCGGATAAATTTTTGACAATTCTTCTTCAATTCTTTCATGAGATTGTGCAGGTGATAATTTCCAATTTGTAGGACAAGT
>CAKURN010000048.1 GCA_934675695.1 uncultured Candidatus Melainabacteria bacterium
TTAATAGTCTAGCAAAGTGGTGTTTTAATATATACATATTAATCCAATTTTCTCTATGAACTTCCCATATCATAATATGCCAAGGTAAAGCTACAATTAAAAGTATAAATACACCTAAGAGATTTATTGGTTTAAACAATTCATTTACTTTTTTGAATAGTAAATAAGTAAAAAATACAACCATACAAGGTATCGCTATTCCTATAAAACCTTTTGCAAGAATAGCTAATGCCATAAAGAAATAGCCAAAATACCAACAGAATTTTTTATTTTTTTCTTTTTCAATAAACAAAGGTAAAATCGCACTATAAATCGCACTCATTGAAAAAACCATAAAACCTAAATCAAGAATTGCAATATGTGAAAACACTAAAAACCAACTGCTGCTAAGCAAAATATTTGCACTTAAAAAACCATACAGTCTACTGTTTGATATTTTTTTTGCAAAGAAATAAGTATAAAAAATTCCAAACGTCGCTGTTAAAGCTGTTGCTAATCTTCCTAAAAAAACAGTTTTAAAACCAAAAATTTTAAACACTAAAACATTGAGCCAAAAATACAATGGCGGTTTTTCTAAAAAAGGTTCAAAATTCAAAATCGGTGTTAAATATTGTTTTTCTAAAAACATATATTTGCTCATATTTACGTATCTTGTTTCATCGATATCAATAAGAGGATATAATCCTATATTTGCAAATATAAATAATATGCAACCCAACAATAAAAACCCTAAATAAAAAAGTTCTTTGTGGTTTTTGTATAATGTTTTCAATTTTTCCATCTTTTCTCCGTATTTTATTTTGTTAATTCTTTTGCTTTTGACCAGAGTTCGTTGTATTCGTCAAAACTCAAATCAGACAGTTTTTTTGTTGTTAATTCTTCCAGTTTATTAAATCTTTTTGTAAATTTTTGATTAGCTTTTGATAGAGCAACATCAGGATCAATATTTTCCCATCTTGCAACATTAACTAGTGAAAACAATATATCGCCCAGTTCATCTTCTTTTTCAGAAAATGTTTTTGCATTTTTAAATTCTTCAACTTCTGAATTAAAACAATCAAAAACTTGTTGTTTGTTTTTCCATTCAAACCCTGTTCTTACGGCTTTTTTGGATATTTTCATTGCTTTTAAAAGAGAAGGAAGTTTTGGAATTCCATCTAGTGTCTTTTTTCTTTCTTTCTTTTCTTCTTGTTTTAATTTTTCCCAATTCGCAAGAATTTCTTTTGTATCTGTTGTTTTGTTTTCGCCAAAAACATGAGGGTGTCTATGAATGAGCTTTTCATTTAACATTTTTGCAACATCTTGAATGTCAAATTCGTTGTTGTCGTCTGCAATTTGCGAATGAAGAAGAACCTGCAACAATACATCACCCAGTTCTTCTTTTAGATGTTCAATATTATTTTCGTCTATTGCTTCAGCTGCTTCGTAGGCTTCTTCTAACATATTTTGTCTGATAGATGAATGCGTTTGTTGCCTGTCCCATTCGCAGCCGTTTGGAGAGCGAAGAATTTTTACTGTGTTAATCAGTTCTTTTAAGTAATCTGTTTCCATTATTTTGCTATAACCTTTTTTGTTTTAAAATTTGCACAAACTCCGCAATTGTTGCATTTTACTTCACAAGGAATAGTAGAAGTTGCTTCTTTTGCTTTGTTGTATTCATTAATTAGCCAAGTTTTATTTATTCCATAAAAAATATTATCCCAAGGCAGTTTTTCTTCTATAGAATACTCTTTTGAGGTTAAATTTTCAATATTGACATTCAATTTATCGGAAATTTTTTCATACAATTCAAAATCCAAATTTTCGTCCCAAGATTCCAAATATGCACCATTTTTGTACAATTCAAAAATAAAATCGGAAACTTTTTCATCTCCTCTTGTTAAAAATGTTTCCAGTTGCGACATTTTTGGGTTATGAAAATTGAATTTTACATTTTTAATTTTTTCTTTTAAAGTTCTTAGAAATTTTATTTTGTCTTCAATTTCTTGTATAGTGTTTTGTCTTGCCCATTGAAAAGGCGTGTGGGGTTTTGGTACAAAAACAGAAATCGAACATACTATTTGTGGGTATTTTAGCCCGTTTTGTCTGCAATTAAGGTTTATTGTTTCTATTAATTTTGGTATTCCTTCTAAATCTTCATAAGTTTCAAAAGGCAAACCTATTACAAAATAGAATTTTATCCTGTTCCAACCGTTTTTTATACAAGCAATTGTTGCATTTACGATTTGTTCTTCTGATAAATTTTTGTTTATAATGTCACGCATTCTTTGGCTGCCGGCTTCCGGGGCAATTGTAATTGTGCCTTTTTTTTCGCTTGCTGCTAAAGTTGCCAATTTTAACGAAAATCTATCAGCTCTTTGTGAAGGAAGTGAAACATTGATTCCTGTGTTTCTAAAATGGCATGACAAATCTTCTAAAATATCTTCTATTTGTGAATGATCATTAGAAGACAAAGAAAGAAGTGAATACTCGTCGTAGCCTGTGTTTTTTACGTATTGTTTAACTAAAGATACAATGTCTTCTTTTTTCCTTTCTCTAATAGGTAGGTTTGTGTGTGAAGCTTGGCAAAAACGACACAATCTTCCACAACCCCTTCTTAATTCTACTGTTGCTCTATCTTGAACAGAAGAAAAATGTGGAATAGGAGATAGAGTCGGGTGATTTTCTAGTGTTAGTTCTGTTATTCTTTTTTCTGTGTAATTGTCAAAAATAGGTACATAGATACCTTTTATTTTTGACAATTCTTTTAAAATTTCTTCTTTTTTTAGTTTTTTTTGTTTTAATTCTATATATTTTTCTAAAATTTCGATGTTGACTTCTTCTCCATCGCCAATAATAAAAGCATCAATAAAAGGATTCATAGGTTTTGGGTTTGTAACACAAGGGCCACCTGCTACAATTAATGGGTATGTTGTATCTCTGTCTTTTGAAAATAACGGAATATCTGACATTTCTAGAAGCTTTAATACTGTTGTGTAACACATTTCGTATTGAAGACCAAAGCCCACTATATCAAAGTCTTTTGGTGGTTTTTTTGATTCAAGAGAATAGAGAAGCTTTTTATTTTCTTCTAACAAATCAATAAAATCTTTATCGGGTGCATACAATCTATCTGCCAATAAATGTTCTTTTTTGTTTATCAAATCGTATAAAATTTTGTGTCCAAAGTTGCTTATACCGATTTCGTATTTATCGGGAAAAACGAGAAGAAATTTCCCTTTAGAAGAATCGAAATCTTTGTTATATGAACCAAATTCATTGCCTATATATCGAGACGGGCGTTCGGTTCTTGTTAAAATGTCCTCGTAATTGTTTAAAAAATTATCATCTATCATACCTATTATTAAACAACAAAAGTGATTTTAAAATTGTTAAGTTTTGTTAAATAAAAAATAAAAAAATAACAATTAATTTCCAAAAAGAAACTTTATTATTATGTAGGTTAGTTTAAAAAGTTAATAGGTTAGGAGTGTGTACTATGGGTGTTACCTTATGTCTCATGAGAATGCGTGAGAATTATAAACGCATGCAGGAAGACGAATTAAAAATAACTCAAAACAAGAGATTGCTTGCAAAATTGACTAAATTTTCATCTGCGGTTGGAGATGGTAATATTACTCCTGCTGAGATAGCCGGGCTTGATGATGAATTATTTGGAGATGCAATTGACTTTATGTATAATTCAGAAGCTTACGCTTCAGAGAATGCTGCGGCAAAAGCCAGTGAATATGAAGATACGTATGGGCAAATTTCGGCTTCGGATTACTATCAAAATTCGGAACTAATGAAACAGGCAACATTGTATTATGACGATGATGGCAATTTGGATATGACAAAAATCGCAAGTAAAATCTATGAAGAAGAATTGGTTGAATTTGCTCAAAAATATCTTGCTCCTGCGATAAACGAAATGGAAACCGAAATCCAAGACGAAAATGATAAATTGCAAACAGAATATGAACAGTTGTCTGCTGAATATGATTCGTTGAAACAAACAAAGAGCCAAGAAATACAACGTCAAACAATTCAATTGTCTTAATAACAAATAAATAAACCTTCAATATAACTAAAACCTAAAAAAGCTGATTTTTTAATCAGCTTTTTTTATATTGTCTAAGATTTGTTTTTGCAAAAAAAATTAATTTATGTTAATATTAGTTTAAAAAAATAAACATTTTGTAATAGATATTAATATAAGTTAGTAAGGAAGAAATAATGACTAAAGATATCCAAGGTGAGCAAACCGATTCCAAACAAAAAATCTTAGTTGTAGATGATGAAGCAAGTATTAGAAGAATTTTAGAAACTCGTTTGAAAATGGCTGGTTACAATGTAGTTACTGCAGAAGATGGCGAAGAAGCTGTTGAATTATTCAACAAAACAAACCCAGACATCGTTATATTGGACGTTATGATGCCAAAAATGGACGGTTATGGAGTAACTAGAGAAATAAGACGTGTTTCAGATGTTCCAATTATAATTTTAACTGCGTTGGGTGATGTATCAGAAAGAATTACAGGTCTTGAATTGGGTGCTGATGACTATGTAATAAAACCATTCAGTCCAAAAGAACTCGAAGCTCGTGTAAAAGCAGTTTTAAGAAGAACAGTCAGCAAAGACATCACTGTTCCGACAGGAAAAACTACAAAAAATGTTATTACAACAGGAAATATAAAAATCGATACAGCAAGAAGACAAGTTTATCGCAAAAATGAAAGAATTAGATTGACAGGCATGGAATTTAGTTTACTAGAATTACTTGTTAACAATTCAGGTACAGCATATTCTAGAAACGATATTCTTCAACATGTTTGGTCTTATCCTGCTGATCACAGAATAGATACTCGTGTAGTTGATGTTCATATTTCCAGACTTCGTTCAAAATTAGAAACAGACCCTACTAATCCGGAATTGATTTTGACTGCTCGTGGTATTGGTTATATGTTTCAAAGAATAGGCTAAAATGAACGATATAAAATTAATTAAAAGAAATATCTCCAATTATGATAAAAAACTTCTCATAATTGGAGTTTTTCATGGGGATGAATTTCAAGGTGAATATTTTATAAATTCTTATTTAAAAAATGCAAAAGAACCACAAAAAAACCTTGTTTATTTTATTCCCAGATTAAATAAAACAAGCAAAAGAACAAATATAAATAATGTTGATTTGAATAGAAATTTCCCAACAAAAAATTGGATAAAAAGCAAAAATGACGACTATTTTGGTGGAAATGAGCCAAATAGTGAAGTCGAAGTAAAATTTTTGGTTGATTTAATTGACAAAAACAAATTTGACGCGATTATTACGATTCATTCTCCATATAAAGTAATAAATTACGATGGTCCAGCTCAAGATTTGTCAAAAGAAATACAAAAATTCCTCAATTATAAAATCACAAACGATATAGGCTATCCAACCCCTGGTAGTTTTGGAACTTATTGCGGAATAGAAAGGAAAATTCCAACAGTCACTATAGAAATCGATGAAAATGAAGACATCGAAGTTTTAAATGAAAAATTTCAAAAACTGTTTGAGTATTTAGAAAACGACTACTAAATACTTTCTAAAATCAATTCAGGATTGATTTCGAGGCATTTTGAATTTTCGCAGTTAAATTGTCTTTTGTGCCACAAACATGGTCTACAATCGCATTTGTTTGAAATTAGTTTTACTGAATCGCTTTTTGGAAGAAGTTTTTCATCATTTGTAGGGCCAAAAATAGCAAATGTATTAGCATTTACGCCAACTGCAACATGAAGTGGTGCACTATCAACACATATTACAGATTTTGACTTTTGCATAATTAAAGCCATTTCCATAATGTTTTTTGTTTTGTTAAAGAAATTGATAAAATTTTTGTGTTCTTTTATGTTTTTGTTTTCTAAAATCTTATTAATCAATTCTTCATCATCTTTTGTTCCCAATAGTACAACTTTTTTACCTTTTTTCAAAAGACCTTCAATTAAATTGTTCCAAAAAACTAAATCAGGGCATTTGTAGATGTTTTTTGAAATCGACATTTTTGAAACCCCTGAATGAATGCAGATATATTCTTTGTTTTCTAATTCTTTTGGAAGTTTCATATCTTTTGGAATGTCAATGGTTGGGTTTTTAAATTGAGCATTTGTAATAGGAAAAACAAGGTCAAAATACATTTTTGCGGCGTATTGATTTTCGTTTAAGGGGACTTTTTTTGTCAAAAGAAAATCAGTTTTTGAATTATACCCTATTCTTTCTTTTATCCCTGTCAAAAACAAAATAATAGCAACGAGAGGGCTTTTTCCGCTAGAAATTACGCAGTCAAATTTCTCTGCTCGAGCTTTAAATATAAAACCTAAAACATTGAAGTATTTTTTTAAGCCTTTTGCTTTTATATCGACACTAATAGTTTCATCTATTATTGATGTTAAATTTTTAATGCTTTTTGAGCGATTTTCAAGAGCTAAAGTTATTTTTGAATTTGGGTATTTTTCTTTAAAAGCAACTAATGTCGGAAGAAATAATATTTCATCTCCGATTCCGCCGTAATTGATAAATAATGCGTTTTTGTATTCCATAATACTATTATCTATTCAAATTTTTTTTCGTCAATCTATTGACTTTAAATTTTGTTGTTGTTATCATGAACTAGCAAGTCTTATATTTTTCGGGATGTAGCGCAGTTTGGTAGCGTACCTCGCTTGGGACGAGGGGGTCGCAGGTTCAAATCCTGTCATCCCGATTTTTTAATTTTGTAGGCTTTGTTTTTGAGTATTTTGTGAGTGTAGTTGTTGATTGTACAATACTTTTCAATAAACACATTGCAATCTTGTCAATATATTTATTCATTTTGTTTTTATATATTTATAAACAAAATGAGGGGTTTTATGCAATCTGTAAATTTGTCACCGGCAAATCAAGCCTATATTAGTAGACAAAAACAAAATGTAGAAGTTCAACCAGATTCTAAACAAAATAAAATTGAAGATAGTAAAAAAATGAAAAAAGCTTTGGTTGGTCTTGCGATACTAGGTGCGGCAGCAGTCGGCATCGCTTGTGCTGTTAAAAGTGGCAAAATCAAAAAAGCGGCAAATTCTGATGTTGTTAATGATATTTCTAAAAAGATATCTGATGTAAAATTTAAAAATGGCGTTGCTACACTTCCCGATGGCAGCAAGTTTAGTGGGATTGTTGAAGATACATTAAAATCAGGCGATAAAATCAAAATGGAATACGCTGATGGCGTTTTACAAAAATCGATAAAAACATCAGATGGCACTGAGATAATTAAAGAATACACAAATGGTGTTATTTCAAAAATAAATGACAAAACAGTTGATATTAAAAAAATTCAACTAGAAGCCAGCAAACAACAGACTGAATTAAAAAAATTATTAAGCAATAAAGATATTTCTTCAAAAGACTTTAAAAATCAAGCAGACAAATTGAATTATGTGTCAAAAAAACAAAAAACGCAAATTCAAGATGTTTTCAATTCAAAAGCTAAAGTAGAAATAGAAGAAGCTGAAAAATTAGCAAGAGAAGCACAAGAAAAAGCTAGATTAGAAGCTGAAAAAGCTGCTCAAAAAGCAAAACTAAAAGCTGAAAAAGAAGCAGCTGAAAAATTAGCAAGAGAAACAGATGCAAAACTAATTAGCGAATTTAAGTCGTCATTAACTAATATTCCTGATGAAAAGTTAAGCGAAACTACTCAAAGTTTGCTTGACAAGAAAAACAAGCTTTGGTCTAAAGCAACTGTTGCTGCAAAAGAAAAAGGTATTAATAGCTATCGAGAATGCGATATATTAGACGCTTTAAATGAATCTGATAGACGCGAATATGAACTGCTGAATAAAAAAATAGATATTCTGTTTAGTGAAAAAAGTACCAGACGACTTGAATATCTGGATAAACTTTTAAAAAGAGCCGAAGATAAGCCTGTTAATACACCACATGTTAAAAAATATGCTGCATCTGATGAATTACCTGAACTTGATAGGTACTATGATGACTATAGATGTAATGATTATTACAGGGGTGATAAAAAGGCTTATTTGAATGTGAATGAAAATTTAATGGATAGTTTGTTTCAAAAAGCCCCAGCTCTTGATGAAGAAGCTGTTGTATATAGAGCAGTTAGTTCGCATAATGGTAAAAATCAAAAATTTATTGATTCACTGAAAGACGGTTTTGTTGTTGAAAACCCAGCTTATACATCTACTGCAACTTTTTCTAAAGATGAACAATTTTATCAATTCGCTGCTGATGTTGCTAAAAAAGAGGACGATGGTGTTTTGATGAGGATACATTTACCAAAAGGTACAAAAGGCGTATTAGGTGGACACAATGAATATTTGCTTCCAAGAAATTCTCAAATAAAAATAAATAACATTGAAGTTATTGATGGGGTAAAAGTTGCAAATTGTGAATATATTCTTCCAAAATCGTAAATAAAATAAAAAACGCCGATTTTTCGGCGTTTTTTAAAAATGTATTAATAAATTATTTAACAACTATATTAACCAATTTGTTTGGAACGACAATTGTTTTTACAATTGTTTTATCTTTTATTGCTTCAGCTACTTTTTCTGAATCTTTTGCAATATTTTCAAGTTCAACATTAGACAAACCGTCTTGAGCTTCGATTTTGTCTTTGATTTTTCCATTAACTTGAACGATTAATGTAATTGCTGATTTTTTTGCTAAATTATCATCATATTTTGGCCAAATTTCTTTATGAATTGAATTTTTTGAGCCAAGAGATGAATATATTTCTTCTGCCATAAATACGCAAACAGGTGAAACGAGTTTTAGTAATGTTAATAATGCAAAACTCAAAACGTCATTGTTGATACTGTTTTCGTCTTTAGTGTATTCATAAATAGCGTTTGTAAATTCTCTATAGCGTGAAATTACTGTATTGAATTGAAATTCATTTTCAATGTCGTTTGTAATTTTTTTGATTGAAATATGAACTTCTCTAACCATATCTTCATCTTTTTTAGATAGAGATTTTACATCAAAATCGTAATCGAGTTTTATTCTGTCTTGGAATTTAGAAAATAGACGATAAATTCTGCAAATGAACTTGTAGCAGCCTTCTACTCCTGCATCTGTCCAATCAAAATCACGAGCTGGTGGTGAATCAGACAAAATAAACAATCTTGCTGTATCT
>CAKURN010000049.1 GCA_934675695.1 uncultured Candidatus Melainabacteria bacterium
AGTATCGTTCTTGCGTTTTGAGTTTTTAAAACGTCAGAAGCTATTTCTATATCTCGATTAACAGGCCCCGGGTGCATCAAAAGAGCTGCATAAGGAAGATTTTCTTTCGTAATTTGATAATTTTTTATATAATCATCGAGATTGATTTTTTCTTGTATTCTTTCTTTTTGTATTCTTAATGCCATTACAACATCTGTATCTTCAAAACATTCAGCCAAATCTGTATAATATTCTACGCCTTCTATTGTTTCGTCTTGAAATTCTTTTGGTGCAAGACATCTTACTTTTACATTGAATTTTTTAAACAATTCAATATTTGATTTTGCAACTCGAGAATGAACAATATCGCCAACAATTGTGATTTTCTTTTCACTTAAATCTAGAAAGTGTTTTTTAAGTGTATAATAATCAAGCAACGCTTGAGTTGGATGAGATAAAGCCCCACTACCTGCATTTATAAAAGAAATCGGGTTGTAGTATGATTGTTCTTTTAGTTCATTAATTAGATTTTCATTTGTGTGTCTAATTACAAAAACATTCATACCTATTGCAGACAAATTGTTTATTGTGTCGTATAAGTCTTCTCCTTTGTTAATAGAAGAAGTTTGAACATCGAAATTATATTTGTTTGCAAAAATTTTGTTTTCCGCCATTTCAAAAGACAATTTTGTTCTTGTTGAATTTTCAAAAAACATATTAACAACATGCCCGTTTGTGTGATTTGAGCGTCTAATTTTCTTTTCAAATTCAGAAGCTCTGATACAGATTTTATTTATATCGTCTGTTGAAAGCGATTTTATATCTATTAAATGATTCATTATTTTCCTACTCTACTTCCCGGTTTTACAAGCTCAATTCCTTGTTTGCACAAAGGACAATCGCAAGGGTCATACGTAACAGGCGAAGACTGCAATAATGAATAGATTTTAAATTCATTATTCAATTTGCCTTGTGTTCTATCCACAATACAGCCGACTCCAACTACTTCTACTCCAAATTCCTTTAGTGCTTCTTTTGTTTCAAAAATTGTTCTTGCTGTCGTAATTACATCTTCAATTATAACAACTTTTTCTTTTTTTGTTAAGTTGTAACCACGTCTAAGTTGCATAATTCCATCTTTTCTTTCGACAAAAAGATTTCTCTTTTTTGTTTGTTTAGCAACTTCATAACCAAAAATAATCGCCCCTATTGCAGGAGAAACGACAGTATCAAATTCTACATCAGATAGTTTTTTTGCAAGCTCTTTTGCTAAAACTTCTACTACATCAGGATACTGGTACAATTTTGCACATTGAAAATAAGTGTCAGAATGAAGCCCAGATGTCAAGCAAAAATGCCCTTTTAAGAGTCCGTCTGCTTTTATTAATAGTTCTTTTATGTCTATATTTTCCATTTTATTCTCCTTTTATTTTTGATTTTAAATTTTCAAAATCTTTAAAGTTATTTTTTTCTATGTAATTTTTTAACTCTAATGCTAGAGTGGTGCATATTTTTGGGTGAGTAAAATTCGCTGTGCCAATCTGAAAAGCATCAGCTCCTACTGCCATAAATTCAAACAAATCTTCCAGTTTTGAAATCCCACCCATTGCAATAATAGGAAGTTTCACTGTTTTTCTGATTTGGTTTACCATATATAAAGCAACCGGTTTAATACAGATACCGGATAATCCACCTTGGACTGTTCTTTTTATGAATTTATTGCCTATATTTTTAACTTCTACCCCTAATCCACGAAGCGTGTTTATTGCACTGATACAATCAGCACCTGCAGATTCTGTTGCTTGTGCTAAAGCACAAATATCAGAAGTATTTGGGGATAATTTTACAATTAAAAATCCACTGTAGTTTTTTCTGATTTTTGATACCAATTTGTATAGGCTTTCAGGATTTAACCCGAATTCCAAACAGCCGGTTTTAACGTTCGGGCAAGAAACATTAACTTCTATTGCTTTTATGTTGTTTTTGTTTGCTATAGAAGCCAATTTTTCGTAATCTTCTACAGTAGAGCCTGCAATATTTAGCAAAAAATTGATGTTTTTTTGTTTTAAGATAGGAAGTTTTTCTTCGATGAATTTTTCTATTCCTACGTTTTCTAATCCTATTCGATTAATCATTCCGCAAGATGTTTCAAAAATTCTATCTCCTTCGTTTCCGTCTCTTTTTTCCAAAGTTATACCTTTTGTAGAAATTGCACCCAAACAATTAAAATCAATAAAATTTTCGTATTCGTCAGCATAACCAAAAGTTCCACTTGCACCAATCAATGGTGAAGGTAGAATCAGTTCTTTGGTTTTGTTTTTTAGTATTGTTTTTAAAATTTCCATTTTATTCCCATATTATTTCGTTTGATAAAAAAACAGGCCCGTCTTTGCAGATTGAAGAAGTGGTTTGTTTGTTGTTTTTGATTGTTTTAATAACGCAACCTCGACACACGCCAATGCCACATGCCATAACCTTTTCCATTGCAACTTGGCATTGAATGTTTAGTTTTTTTGCTATTTCACTAATCAATTTCAAAACCACATAAGGTCCGCAGGCGTATATTATTTCTATGTTTTTTTCTTTTATTATTTTTTCTATATCATCAACGACGCTTCCTTTAATTTTTACATCATCATAGCCTGCTATTACTTCGTTTTCGTCTTTAAAACCCGCTAAAAGGAAGTTTTTTATGTTTTTTTGATTTAATTCTTTTTTCAAAAACAACATCGGTGCAATACCTATTCCTGCACCAACGAGTAGAGAATTTTTGTCTTTTATATCAAAACCGTTGCCTAAAGGTGCTAAAAAATCAATCTCATCATCGATTTTTAAGTTTTTCAAAAATCCGGTACCTTCGCCTTTTGTTTTAAATAATATAGTTAAAAGACTTTCGTTTTCAGATATTTTTTCAAAATCAGAAATACTAAAAGGTCTTCTCAGGGTTTTGTTGTTGCATAAAATTGAAACAAATTGTCCTGAGTGTGCTGTTTTTAAGTTTGATTTAACAGTTAAACGAAATGTTTCTTTTGCAATTTGTTTTATATTAAAAATTTTTCCTTTGTAGTCGTTCATATCTTTCTCTTTTTTACATATAAAAAAAGAAGACAAAATCGCCTTCTTTTTATTTTATAGAAATATTTGTTTTTTTATTCTTGTATTCATCAAAATTATTATATTAAAAACATAAATTATTTTGGTAGTAATTTTACAAAAATTAAAAATTATTGCTTCAATCTTACTTCCAGTTTTTGGAGATTGTCTTATTACTTTTTAAACAAATCAAAAATTTCAGAATTTTTAAATTCTCTTACTTTAGAGAAGAATTTGTATGTGTTTGATGTTGTTAAGTATAGTTTTTTCTTTGCTCTTGTTATTCCGACATAAATCAATCTGTAGTTTTCTTCAACGATTTCTGTTTGCAATTCTTCATCGGTTTTTTTGATTTTTTTTATTTTTTGACAAAATTTTGTATTTTCTTTTAATTTTAGTTCAGAAGGGGTCAAACACAAGTTGTCTTGGGTAAGTTCAGGTATGAATACATAATCAAACTCATCACCTTTTGATTTGTGCAGAGTCATAATCTGGATTGTAGAAGTTTTGTCTTCTTTGTTTTCGTTGTTAAAAAATTTGATGTTTGCAAAGTTGTTTTTGTATTGAATTTCTCTAAGTTTTGCAACTGTTTTTTCAAATGTTTTTTGAGTTTGGAATATTTTATGAACAATAATAGAAACAAGGGGAATATTTTCTTTGTTGTTTGAATCTTCAAAATACGATTCACCTATTTCTTGCACTAATTCATAAATAGAGTAGTGGTTTTTATACAAAAAGTAATTCATATCCCAAACAAATTGGATATCAAGGTTATTATCTAAAAATAGAGGGATTTTAAGGTCTTCTACATATTTTAGAGTTTCATAATCATAAAAACCCATTTCAAATAATGTTTTTATTAAGTTTTTTGTCAATTTCAAATCATAAGGGTCTTTTATATATTCTAAAATCAGCAATGTGACTTTAAATACCGGATTGTTTATCAAACAATCTTGATTTTTGAAAGTTTTAAGAGAGTAGTTTTTGAATATTTTATCCCATTTTTCTATTGCAAAATTGCTTCTCAAAAGCAAACCTATTGTTGCTTTTTTGTCTTGTTTTAAGATTTCTTGAATTTTTTCTATGACAAATTTCTTTTCTTCTTCTTCATTTTCAAAAACAAAATCACTAACTGCGTTTTTATCTACTATATTTTTATTTTCTACAGGTTTCATAAACAGAGTAGAAAAAGCTTCTATGCCTTGTTTTTTGGCATATTCTACAGTAGCGTTTGCACAATCTAAAACACCTGTTGCACATCTTTGACATCTATCCATTTCGACTAAAGCAGATGTTTTCATATAGTTTCTAAAACCTTCAACATCAGAATTTGTAAAAGTAGAAGTAATTGCTTGGTTTATATCGCCACAACGTATGATATTGTTGAATTTTCCCGCCAAAAGTAAAATGAGATTTTGCTGAATATAGCTAGAATCTTGTGCTTCGTCTTCTATTATTACTTTTGCCAAATTTTGATAATAAGATAAAACATCTTTGTTTTGTCTTAATAATTTCAAACTCAACAAAAGCAAATCGTCGTAATCAATGAGGTTTTCTTCTTTTAGACGTTTTTGATAATTTTCAAAAACACTTAAAAAGGGTTTGTTATCGGTTTTGAAGTTTTCATCTTGAGCAAGTTCGTTTTTGTATGCAGATATCATAGAATCATACAAAGAAGCTTTTTCAACCGGCAAACCCACACTGTAGACGATTTCGTTTATTGTTGCTGTTCTTTTAATTTCGTCTATTATTTCAAAATCATCGTCAAGACCTAGTTTTGAAAAATTGTTGTTTTCTTTTATAATACGAAGTGCAAGCCCATGGATTGTGGAGATATTGGGGAGTTCTTTTAAATTCGGGTATTTTGCTTTTATTCTTTCTTTAAAATTTCTTGCAGCCGATTCCATAAAAGTCAAAACAAATATTTCATTCGCTTCTACATTTTTTAGTATTTCACCATTTAGGATTTTATCTACCAAAAGCAGCATTATAGTAGTTTTTCCTGAGCCTGCTGTTGCACTGACTGCCATTTTTCCGCCTTTGTAATCCAAAACCGCCTGTTGATCAGGACGTGGAGTAATGGGTTTAAAGTCTTTTGATGTAGTTTTGTTTTCAACAAATTTGAAGAATTTATCTATTCCGGAAAAATTCTCCAACCCGACAGAATCATAGACGCTCGAATACAAAATATTATTTTCACCCAAAAGATACAATTTGTGGAGGGTTCTAGCTGTTCTATCTTTTGTAAGGTTGATATTGTCTTGTAGCTCAAAAACATCTTTTTTCCAGCTTTTTTGCATTACCCAAGCATTGTATAGTGGACCTATATCTTGTTTTAGCCAATTTTCGTTTGTTATATCCAATAAAAACTGGTATTTTGTTTTTATAGAATAATCGATTAATTTTTGAGCAGAAGAAACAACGATGGAATTTTCGTCTATTTCATCGTCAGATAAGGGGTTTTCTGAAATTATTGTGTTTTCTAATTGTATCAACAAATCATTATTTGAAACTTTGTCTTTAAAAACGCTTTCAAAATCGTAAATTTGTTTTAGCAATTGGTTTATTTTTATTATGTCTTTTGAAATTTCTTTGTCTAAAGTGATGAAATTTGTCACAATTTCAAAAAACTGCAGCGATAATTTTTCAAATTTTGTTTTTTCAAAAATCTCAATTAATTTTTGAAATTTTGGTTCTTTTTTTTTTCTTATTAAATCAAAAATATTAATGGAAGAATTTTGTCTTTCGATTTTGTATTCTTGTATTAGTTTTATGGTTTCTATCTTGTTAAAATTTAACAATTCAATAAAAATGCCTTTCAAAGTAAAATAAGAAACTTCTGTATTTTTTGCATCATTGAACATTTTCAACAAATCGAGAATGTAGCCTATGTATTTGTTTTGGTTTAGTTTTTCGTTTTTGGTCAAAAAATTAAACTCAAATCCGGATTTTTTAAGGCTTGTTTTCAAAAAATCGTCACAAATAGGAGTAACGATTGAAATTTCAGACAGGCTTGTACCGTTTTTGACTAATTTTTTAATTTCTGAAACTAAAGCGTCAATCATTTCATTTCTTTTTAAGAAAGAATTTGATTTTATGTCTGAAAAATCATTCAAATCAATCAATTCATCGTTTTTTAAAGAATTGAAAATTTTTATTGAGTTTTTAGTTTTTAAATCTTCATTATTTAATTTAATTGCTTTTTCATTTAAAAATTCTTCAAAATCAACATTAATTGCCCCTAAATACCCTAATCTGGATGAACCCAACTCATCATAAGCAATAAAAAATTCTTTTATGTCGGGTTTGATGAATTTTAGGTATTCTAGTGTTGCAGGTGTTATTTCATCGGCATCATCAACAAAAACATAAGAAAAATTGTTTTTTAATTTTTTGTATAAAAATTCAAATAAATTTAATTGTCTAATATAGTCAAATGCCCTAAAATTAATGGTTTTTATTTTGTATTTGTCAAGTGCCGAGTTTACTTCTTTTGTAAAACTTTCTTGTAGAATTTTTGAGCGGGTGTTTATTTCTTCTTTTGTTAAATTATTCAAATTTATCAAAGAATTTCTTCTTAAGAGCTGATGTAATAGGCTGGTTTTTGAATTGTATCCCGTAAAATCGACTTCTTTTATACATTGTTTAAAAATATATTGACTAACTTCTAATCCGCATAAATTGGGGATAATTTTTGCGTTGTTGGTGTTTTTGATTGATTCTTCTATGTGGCCCCAATTTTGTAGTATGTAGTTATAGCACAAGCCAAAAAAACTGTAGATTTTAAGGTTTCCTATGTTGCCAACAGGTGAATTTTCTTTTATTTTATTTAACCATTCGTGCTTTTTTTTAGAATTTTGCACAAGCACAAGAATATCTTCACTGTTGTTTGTTTTTATGAGTTTAAGATATTCTTGGATTAAAATTTCTGTTCTTTGAGAGTTTGAATTTGCATTTATAAGCATAGTTTTTCATATTATAGCTTAAAAATACTATTTTTTATTACTAATTGATTTTTCAAGCCATTGAGAAGCACGATTGTGTGCAATTAGTTTGCCATCAATACGAAGTGAATATGCAAAAGGACAGATATCTTTTACATCATCACATTTTTCACTTCCTCCAGATGGGATACCATCTATATCAATACAGATTACTTTTGAACATCTGCGTAATTCGCCTTTGTCTTTGTTTTCGGCTTGATAAAATGGGTTTTTAGCAGATTGTTTTGTACCTTGATTATAAAGATATCCGCCCGAATACCCAAACGTATATCCTGGTGACATCTGATACAAAACAACACCATCTTTTAATACTATTTCTTCACCTATATTTTTTGCTTCTTTTTTGCAAAAAACGTCAGCATCGTGTCCTTCTACCCCTACCCAATCCGTACAGAAAAAAGCAGAAGTATCACTTTTTGTAAAATAACTTGAACAGTTCATTTTTTTAACTGTCAAATTTTCAGCAATACTGCGACACAAATAAGTTGCATCACTTGCTTTGGTTTTAAAATCGACAGCACTTCCATCAGGTTTCAAACCCAAATTTCCATTTAGGTAGTATTTGTCTGAAGAAATCAATGTTTGCACTGTTTGATAAAGCGTTTCGTTTGCTTTTTTAAATTTTATAACGTTTTCATCAGGTTTTGAGTTGTTTGCAACAGGAACAATGATTGCCGTAATCACCCCTATTACAACCAAGGTAATCATAACTTCCGCCAGTGTAAACGCATTATTTTCTTTCATCAAGACTCCAAAATTTGTTTTTGAAAATAGAAAAATTTTTACCTAAATTATAATATCATAATTTCATTCATTCAAGAAAATCGTTAATTTTCTTTTGAAATTTCTTGTTTTTCTTTTGGTTCTGTTTTTTTACTTTCAGTTTTCAAAACGAAACACAAAGGCAAAAACAACAAACAAATCAAAGCAAAAAGTGCGAACACATCTACATACGCCATAAGTTTTGCCTGTTGGAGAGTGTTTTTGTATAAAATTCCGTTCGCTTTTATATTTGCAATTCCTATCGGAAAATAGTGAGAGAATTTTGAAACACCTGCACCTAATCTTGCAATAAAAGGCATTTTTAAAACCGACAAATTAGAAACAAGGTAATTTTGATGTACTTGAGAAAGCGCGATTACAAGAGCGTTCGTAATAGAAATTGTAAAAGCTGTCATAACACATTTTGACAAAGAATGTAAACCCGCTGCTATTGCAAGTTTTTCTTTTGGGATAGTTGCAAGAGCAAGCTTTGTAATCGGAATAAAAGCAAACATTATTCCTGCCCCGAGTAAAATATTTGGCAAAATAAAATATGCAAAAGAAACTTGCAAATTCAATTGTGTAAACATAAAAGTACTTATCGCTAAAAAAGTATAACCAATTCCTGCAATTATTCTATTATCAACAAATTCACATAGTTTGGATACTATAACCATAAACACTATACAAGATATTGCACGTGCTGACAAACTAATACCTGCAAGTTGTGCATTGTAGCCCATCAAGCTCTGCAAAAACCCGGGAATAGCAGATAAAGTCATATAAGCAATTATATTAACACCTGAACCCAGTATTGTACCGATTGAAAAATTGAAATTTTTAAATACCCTAAAATCAGTAATAGCATTTTTAAATTCTAATTCCCAAACAATAAAAAATACCATTGAAAACAATGAAAAACCGCTCAACCAAACTATCCAATTACAATCAAACCACCCGTATTGGCTGCCTTTATCAAGAACTGTTTGCATAGGCAAGAGCCACAAAACAAGAGCTACAAAACCAACTACATCAAATGAATTTGCTTTTAGAGAAGTTTTGCTATCCATTACGTTACAATGTATCATAACAACTGATGCTACAATTACAGGAATATTAATAATAAAAATCCACTGCCAAGATAAATGTTCAACTAATACACCGCCTATTGCAGGACCGACAATAGCTGAAACCATCATACCCAAACCAAATACACCCATTGCTACTGCTTGTAGCTTTTTTGGGAAAGTTTGCATTAAAATAGCCTGAGATAAAGGCATAAAAGGGCCACCGCCTATACCTTGTATTATTCTTCCT
>CAKURN010000050.1 GCA_934675695.1 uncultured Candidatus Melainabacteria bacterium
GATAACTATGCAGGCGTTGGGGCGTTGCCTGAATACAATCAAATGCAATACATTCTCCATGAAATTCGTAAACGTTCAGGCTCTTTTAGTATTAGTTATGTAGGTGAAAAAAGCACAGGTGATTTTGAACGGTATAAGAATTTGGGTCTAACATCGGGTACAGCGTTTGTTTCGCCTGATGACTACGAAAAAGTCAAATGTTGGGCAATGAAATTCAAATATAACAAAGACTATGCTCCGGGGGTTGAAGTGTCAAACGACAACGATACAGGAGGAAGAAGTTATGAAGAACGACTAAAACGTATAAATTCCATACTTTTTGCTTATGAATATCCAAGCGACAAACTCCCTAGTTTTATGCAGATGGAAGATTTGTTCCCACTTCGATATGATACAAATACTCATCATTTAATGATGACAAATCCTTCTTTTTCAACAGATGGAACGATAAAAAGTCACTGGGAAAATCTGTTTACAAAAGAAGACGGAAGAATTTACAATGCAAAAGTTGGAGAATTGTTTTCTTATGCATTGAATTTGTGATGTTATTCGCTTTTTATGTCTGTTGCTTCTAATTTAAAAATCACAGGTCGAAGCCCGTCGTTGCAGCTACAGATTGCAACGTTCGGGGTTTTAATCCAATCACCATAATAAAAAGTCGAATCAGATGTTTTATGAGCAAGAGCGAATGCGTATTGATAAATAGCCTTCCAAGCTTCATCACAGAACCCTTCCGGTTTTGCCCAATCGGCAAAAAACGTCTGCCCTACTTTATGAAATGGGCAAGTGGACAAATTTTCTACACCGTATTCTTTTGCTAAATCTTCATTAAACATTGTTTTTAAAACTGTTATTTTTACTTTGTTCATATTTTATCCTTTTTTGTTTACAAATCTTTGTAGCTTTTTATATTTAATTCTTTCAACAATTCTGCAAAACTAATATAATACTCGCTCAACGCCTGTTGATATCCTAGCATTAATTCAAGATACAGTTTTTTTGATACAAAAAACCCTGTTAAATCTATTTTGTTGTTGTCTAGGTTTTTCATTGCTTCGTCTAAAAGTTCTTTAGAATTTACGAGCAATTCATCATCATAAAAATTCAAGTTATTTCTTGCGATTTCATATTTTTCCCAAGCGTCCGTTACGTCCCTTGTGACGTCTATTTTTAAGTCTTCGTATTTTAATTGAGCTTTTTCAATTTCTAATTGAGCGTTTTTGATTTCCGGTTGATAACGGTACATTATAGGTACATTAACAAGTCCCACTCCTGCGTAAGCTGCACTTCTAAAGCCTCCTCTATCAGAAGTATTTTTTGTCATATAAGAATAGCCGCCTTCTATCTGCAAATCAGGGATGAGCTTGCTTTTTACTTCGTTTAGTTTGTTTTTTGCAATTTGAGTTTCTTTTTGCTTTGCTTGAATGTCGTATCTGTTTTCTAGGGCGAAGTTTTTTATTTTTTGAAAATCATAGAAGATTTTTTTGGGTTCTAAAGTCAAAAACTTCTCATAATCTTCATTTAGCCCGTTTTCTTTTGTATCAAAATTTAATTTATCAGAGTTCATTGCTGTATTAAATCTGTTTTGAGAAGAAATAACCTCGCTTTTTGCAATATTAGCGTACATAACTGCTCTGTTGTGTTCGATTTTTGCCTGTATTAAATCGGTTTTTGAGAGTTTTTGTTTTTCGTATTGTTCTTGAGCAAATGAAAGAATTTGTTTTGAAATTTCTTTCTGTTCTTCTATTAATCTGAGGTTTGACTTTTTCAAAAGAAAATCAAAATATGTCAATTTTACGTTTAAAATCAACTTTTGTTCGAGAAATTTTTCGTCATTTTGAACAGAAGCAAGATTCGATTTTGCTGTTTCTTTTCTTTTTCCTCTTTTTAAAATCTCTATAACATAGTCTACGCCGATTTCTTGAGGGTTGCCTTTTGCAGATTGCCCAATGTTTTGGAATGTTCCGATGTTCGGGTTTTGCAGGCTGCCTGCGATTTTTATTTCGTTTTCAGCCTGAAGTATTCCTAATTTTGCGATTTTTATTTCGGGGTTTGTATCGAGTGCCAATTCTATAGCGTCGGCAAGCGAAATTTTACTGTCTTCTGTTATTGCAAAAGCAGGAAATATCAATAAAAAGAATAAAATTGTGAGTATTTTTTTCATTTTGTTTTTATTATATATGAAGTGTCAAGAAAATAAAAAATTGCCTATTCAAATGATGGATTTTTCAAAGCAAAATTTGTATAATTTTGTTATGCTTAAAAAAATATTGTTATCACTTTTTTGTTTAAATATGGCGGTTTTCGCTCAACCTTTAAAAGACGTCGGGATCGCAAAATATGCGGTTTTAGAGGTAAAATCAGACAATTGCCCGATTAGAGAAAAAGATTCTGAAAATGCAAAGAGATTGTCGCATATTTTTTCAAATGCTGTAATGTTTGCAGACAAACAAAATGACAACTACTACAGAGTTGAATTGAACGACAATAATTATGCTTTTGTAAACAAAAAACTAGTCGAAGTTCAAGCAATAATCCCTGAAAAACGACTCGAAAACATTGAAAAAATTTCTTTTAAAGAAACAAAAACAAAATACCAAATGAAATTTGAATTGCCGACTTTGAGTGCTTTTATGTTTAAAGAAAACGGCAACGAGCTTTCTTTTTCTTTGTTTGATAATAGATTTGACCCGACAGAAGTGGATATTTCTCCTATAAATGAAAAATTTCTTTTGCCTAAAAAAATCGAAAACAATTTTGTACTAAATTACAAAAACGACTCGCCGCTTTTTGGTTATGATATTGAAAAATACGACAAAGGCTACATTTTGTCTATCAAAAAAACACCAAAAATTAACCCCAAAAAACCTCTAAAAAACATAAAAATCGTACTAGATGCAGGTCATGGCGGTATTGAAAAAGGGGCTGTCGCTTTTGATTTGGAAGAAAAAACAATCAATCTTGAAATCGTTAAAAAACTCAAAAACGAACTAAAAAGAAAAGGTGCAAAAGTCTATTTAACAAGAACAAAAGACAAACAAGTAGGGCTTTATGATAGAGTTGCTTTTGCAAAAGAAAAAGAAGCCGACATATTGCTTAGCATTCACCAAAATTCGCTTCCCAATCGAAAAGATGTCACAAAAAAATACGGAACAGGAACGTATTACTTTAACAATTCTGCAAAACCTCTAGCAGAAGCAATAAAACAAAACATGATAAAAGCAACGTCTTTTAGAGATGATGGCACAAACTATGCTTCTTTTGCCTTAAATCGCCCAACAATGCCAATCAGCGTGCTTGTTGAATGCGGTTATATAATAAAAGAAGATGAAGCAAAAAAACTCGCCAATAAAAAATTTCAAAAAATAGTTGCAAAAGCAATAACAAAAGGTGTAGAAGACTATCTAGTCGATAGTTTTGCAAAGCAAAAACTTTAAAAAACTAATTTGCCATTAGTTTTAAAGTCGCATAATATCCGTCCCAAATAGTAGAAGTCCCTTTTAATTTGCTTTCACGTTTTGTTTTCTTTGATAGCAGTTTCTTTTGTTGTCTTTCAAATTTTTTGGTTAAATAAGTCGAATTTTTTCTTTTTGAAATTTTAGGTTCTAGTCCATTAATCGCATTTTTGTATGATGTAGAAGAATAACCTTTTGAAATAACGTTTGGATAGTTGTAATCTATGTAATCATAGACATTTAAGAGTCTTTTTTCTCCTGACGGGTGAGTAGACAAGATATCAACGTAGCTTTGGGTGATTTTGTTTAGTAAAGAAATCATTCCTAAAGGGTTGTAGCCTGCTTTTGTCATCAAATCAACCCCTGTTATATCTGCTTCTAATTCATCATTTCTAGAAATTTTATTAGAAGCAAGAGCCTCACCTATTTCTTTTGTTGTGTTAGAAACGTTAATCAAACTCGACACAACGGCAATTCCTGTATCTAATACGCCTTGTTTTGCACAGTGTCCGTTTATTATGTGACCCATTTCATGAGAAATTACGCCTGCCAGTTCTGTATCATCATCTGTATATTCTAACAAACCCTTGTAGACGTAAATTTCTTTGTTTATATTGGCATAAGCATTGATATCAGCTTTGTTTGATACTTTGAACTTGATAGGATAGTTGATATTGTTCGCTTTTAGGATTTTTTGTCCTATTGCGTTTACTCTATTCAATGCAGCAGCTGAATCCCAGTCTTGTGCAAAAGAAAAATTAATCAACAAAACAATAAAAATTAAAACAATCTTTTTCATACTTTTTTCTCTTTATATCATTTCATTGAAAAACGCCAAAACCCCGTCGACAAAGGCCCTATTTTTTGATGAAAACGCTAAAACTTCATTATCAAATTCTTTTTTTATGATAGAGATTTTTTTTGCTATTTCGTTTCTTGAAATATAATCACATTTTGTCAAAATATTTAAACAAGAAATATTGTTGTATTTCAGCCATTCTTGCATAGCTTTGTCGTTTTTTTGGATATCGTGGCGAGCGTCAATAAACTGTATTGTAGTTTTCAAATTTGGTCTTTTGAGCAAATATTCTTCTAAATTTCTTTGCCAAGAATCTTGTTCGGATTTTGAAACTTTTGCATATCCATACCCAGGCAAATCCGCCAAAATAAAAGGTTTTTTGTCTGTTGTAATTTCAAACAAATTTATCAATCTGGTTTTACCGGGGGTGTTAGAAGTTTTTGCCAATTTTGATTGATTGACTAAAGTATTGATAAATGTGGATTTTCCGACATTTGAACGTCCCAAAAGAGCAAATTCTGCCATATCTAAAGTAGGGCAAAGTTTCAAATTTGGTGAACTGATTAAAAATTTTGCAGATTTAATTTTCATAAAACTATTTTAGCATAAATAACTCATTATCAAGGCTTTTACGTTTTCGTTTTCTATATTTTCAATCAAAGTTTTATCAAGCTCATTAATTTTGTTGTGAGATTTCAAAATTTCTGCAATTTTTGCTTTCAATTCACAATTTACTTTTTCAAAAATACAAACCAACTCGCAATCGAATTTTTCTATATTGTATTCTTTTATAATATCTAGTAAAAGACTGAATTGGTAAGGTTTTTCGTCGTTATATTCAAAAACAACATCATCAATCGTAAATTCCAAATTATCCAAAAATTCAGAAATATTTTTTATTTCGTTTTTTGTTGTTTTGTCAAAATCAAAAGAATAAATATCATTTGAACTAAATTCATCAAATTTTGCTTTTGCAAAAAGAAGCAGAAGTTTTGAATAGTTGTCGTTTTCAGATGAGATTAGTTTTATGAAATCCAAAACTTGATAATACAAAACAGTGTCTAGAGTGATGTTTTCAGGGTAATTTTCGATTAGTATATGGAATACTCTTTTTAGATTTTCTTTTGATGTTTTGTTTTTTAAAGAATTAAAATCATTGAAATTCAACAAAATCGGCACAATATTGCTATTTAAGGGAGAATTTAGTCCATTTTCCAGAACGAAATCTATTTCATTAAAAATAGCCAAAGTTTCAAAATCATTCAATTTTTCAAATTCGTCTGTTGAGTTTTTTATGTTTTCTTTTGCCAATTCAGAGAGTTTCGTGTCATTAAAGGATTTTAGAGCCAAAATACAGTTTGTTTTTAGCGGAGAAAAAGTAGATTTTGCATTTTTATACAAAAAATCCAAAGCTAAAGAATCTTTTATGTAGCAAAAATACTTCGCACAGTAGGTTTTTTCTTCTTGAGTGCCGTTTTCAAAAATTTCTAAAATTTTGTCTGTCAAATCTTCATCGGCGAATTTTAAAAGAGATTTTACAATCATTTCTTCAAAATCAAATGAATAAACTTTTGTAAATTCAAAAACGGTTTCGATATTTTCTTTGTTAATTAAATTAACAAAATCTCTTGATATTCTTTCTTTTAAAAATGGGAAAATAAAATCTTCTTTTTCTGTCAATAATTTGAATTTTGAAAGGTCTTTAGAATTTATCAAATCCAAAATTGTTTTTTTAGACAGATTTATGTCTTTTGAAGTTATATTTTTTATAAAATCCATAATAAAATTATTACATAATTGGCTTATCTTGTGTATAATTAATTTATATTAATTTAGAAAAAAGGTGTTAAATGCAAGAAAAAAAATACAAACGTATTCTTTTGAAAGTTTCAGGAGAAGCTCTTTTGGGAAATCAACAATTTGGAATTGATCCTGAGCCTGTTTCTCACATTGCTTCAGAAATCAAAAAAGCTCTTGAACAAAATATACAAGTAGCCGTTGTTGTAGGCGGCGGAAATATATTCAGAGGCATGAAAAATTCGTCAAAACTCGGCATGGATCAGGCTTCTGGAGATTATGTAGGAATGCTTGCGACAGTGATGAATGCAGTTGCACTCCAATCAGAATTTAAAAAAATCGGTGTAGATTGTAGAGTCCAAAGTGCAATAGACATCGCAAAAATCGCAGAACCATACATCAGACACAAAGCAATCAGGCACTTAGAAAAAAATCGAGTAGTGATTTTTGCAGCAGGAACAGGAAACCCGTTTTTCACGACAGATACAGCGGCTGCACTTCGTGCTTCTGAAATTGGTGCTGATATTATGTTGATGGCAAAAAATGGTGTAGATGGTGTGTATAGTGATGACCCCAGAATCAACCCTGAAGCCAAAAAATACGATAAAATCCACTATGACGACATCATAATTAAAGGTTTAAAAGTCATGGATTTGGCTTCTTGTGCTTTGTGCAAACAAAACGACATTCCGATTGTTGTTTTTGATTTTAATTTGAAAGACAGTTTGATTAAAATCTTAAACAACGAAGAAGTAGGAACTTTGGTTACAAAATAATAATTTAGGAGAAAATAAAATGTCTATTGATGAAATTAAAAAACAAACAGAAGAAAAAATGGAAAAATGCATTCACCAATTAGGACGTGAATTGGCAACTGTTCGCACAGGTCGTGCTAATCCATTAATTTTGGAAAAAGTTGTTGTTGATTATTATGGAGCACCAACCGGACTTCGCCAATTGGCACAAGTTTCTGTTGCAGAAGGTACAACCCTTGTTATTACTCCATTTGATAAAACAATCATCAAAGAAATTGAAAAAGCAATAATAAAAGCAGAAATCGGTATTACACCAAACTCTGACGGTACTTGTATTCGTTTGCAATTCCCACCTTTGACTCAAGATAGAAGAAAAGAATTGGCAAAAGAAGTAAAAGCTATTGGCGAAACTGCAAAAGTTGCAGTTAGAAACGTTAGACGTGATTCTACCGATGCTGTTAAAAAATTAGAAAAAGCTGAAAATCTGCCGGAAGACACAATAAAAGATGGCACAGACAAAATTCAAAAAGTAACTGACAAATACATCAAAATAATTGATGAAACAGTTGTAAATAAAGAAAAAGAAGTTATGGAGATATAATTTTAAAAATGGCTGCCGAAAAACCTAAAAAAAGTCCAAAAAGAGTTATAACCGGAATCATTGCTTCGATTATTGCGATTGCTGCAATAATTTTAGGCTCTATTCCTTTGTATGCTTTATTAATTGTGATTATATGTTTAGCGTCGGGTGAATTTGTCAGAATACTGAAGCATAAAGGCTTTCACCCCAGTCTTACGATTATTAGGGTTTCGGCAATTATTTTTGCAACATTAACTTTTCTTCACAGATTTGATATGGTGCCTTCAATGTTGACATTGACGATAATGGCTTCGTTTTTGATTGTATTATTTAAAGGACGTCAGCCATACATTGTAAACGTTGCAACAACGGCATTGGGGGCATTGTACTGTGGGTGGTTACCTTGTCATTTGCTTTTAATTCGCCAAATCGGCATGAATAGAATCAGTGCGTTCCAGTTTTCTTTGTCTGATGGGTTGTATCTGTTGATGTTTGTGTTTTTAGCGGTTGCTATGACTGATATTGGTGCTTATTATTTTGGGATAAATTTTGGCAAAAGAAAATTAGCTGAAGTAATCAGTCCCAAAAAAACCGTAGAAGGTGCATTAGGCGGGGCTTTTTGTGCTATTTTGGTTTCTTGTTTAGTTGGTGTATTTTATGCACGCTTGAGCCTTTGTCAGGCGATTATTGGAGGGTTATTAATCACTCTATCCGCTCAGTTGGGCGATTTATCGGAATCATTAATCAAACGTGACGCCGGTGTAAAAGATTCATCAGATATTCTTCCCGGTCATGGCGGAATATTAGACAGATTTGATGGGTATATTTTTGCACTTCCTGTTGCGTATTATTTCTTTATGCATTTTACTCGTGGCACGAATGTTTTTATTGAATGTTTCAAATTTTTGCAAGGTGCAATAAATGTCTACTTCTAATATCGAAATAACTCAAGAAAGAAAAGAAATTCTTGAAAATTTTCAATCTAAATACAATCTGAAATTCAAAGACCTAAATCTCTTGAACCAAGCTTTTATCCACACTTCTTTTACAAACGAAAACGGTTTAGATGTTTTGTTGTCGTATGAAAAACTGGAATTTATGGGAGATGCGGTTTTAAAGCTTGCTGTTAGTGAGTTTTTGTATGAAAAATTTACAAATTACCAAGAAGGTGAACTAACAAAACTCAGAGGCGAAATCGTTTCTGACAAAAATATCTTTGATTATGCTAAAAAACTGGGTTTTGAAGAATTAATCGTTTTGGGAAGAAACGAAAAGAAACAAGGTGGAGCAAAAAAAGAATCAATTCTTGCTTGCGCTTTTGAAGCATTATTAGGTGCGATATTACTAGAAAATGGCTATTTAAAAGCAAAAGAATTTTTAAAAGAGAATTTTTTAGAAGATATTTTAAATATTGAAAAAAAGCTCCTATTACTCAATCCAAAAGCAATTTTACAAGAATATACACAAAGCATAAACTGCAAACTTCCGACTTATACGATTACAAAAGAATCCGGAAAAGCCCACAAAAAGACGTTTTTTGTAGAAGTGAGTTTTGAAGACAAGGTTCTTGGTTATGGTGAAGAAGCTAGTATCAAAAAAGCTGAAGCGATGGCAGCAATTGACGCTTTAAAGAAACTAAACATAATTAAGGATTGCTAATGCTCTTTGTCTTCCTTTTAAATACCCTTTTCACTTACATGGTTTGCTCTTTTTTCAAA
>CAKURN010000051.1 GCA_934675695.1 uncultured Candidatus Melainabacteria bacterium
ATTTCAAAGCAATTAGGCCATTCAACAAATAAAGTTACTCTTGATACATACATTCACTTAATGCCGGAATCAGCTCAGCTTGGCGACTCATTGCTTGAAAATCTTTATGAAGAAAAGGGCGCCGAACTAGAAGAAACAAATATTAGAATGTTTGGTACATAAAAGATTTATTGTAACGTTTTCACCTGTCGAGAAATCGACAGGTTTTTATTATATGTAGTTTTCATGATAATATCGGTATGGGGAGTATTAAATGACAGAAAATCAATACTTACTGAAGATTATCAATAAGTACATAGCAATAGCATCACAAGTTACAGATATAACATTAAGGAATACGTTACAGGGCTTATTGCTTGAAATTCAACAGTGGGCAAACATTTATTTATTAGATATTTATACTTCTGGCTCAAGAGCCAAAGGTACAGCAATAAAAGGTAATTCTGATATTGATTTCTTAATATCTTTATCTTCATCAACACCCGGCACATTATATGAAATCTATAATTCTCTATATAGTTGGCTTGATGCAAGAGGATATCAAGTACGAAAACAAAATGTTTCCTTAGGCATCACCTATTATGGTTATAATATTGATTTAGTGCCAGCAAGGAAACAGCCTGGACATACAAATGACCATTCTTTATATTGCAGGAAACGTAATTCTTGGATGCAAACTAACATACAACAACATATAAATTATGTTATAAATTCAGGAAGAATAAATGAAATAAAAATTATAAAAATATGGGCGAAACTGCACAAATTAGATTTCCCTTCGATTTACCTTGAACATATAGTTATAGACGCTCTCAAAAGCAAAAACAAAGGTAATGATTATTTAGGAAGAAATGTTATGTATGTTTTTCAGTATATAATTGATAATTTATTAACAGCAAGGATTATTGATATTTCAAATTCAAATAATACTATATCAGATGATTTAACGCAAAAGGAAAAAATATCTATAGTCAACAAGGCTAAAGAATCGAAACAACAGCAATATTGGGAGAAAATTGTATGGTAGAAACTACTGTTGAAAATGAAAGAATGCAACATCTATTTATGGTTTTACAAAAGAAAATGCAATCAGAGTTAGAAGGAGCCAGGGCTGTATTGGAACATACAACGACATTAGGCGATACTTGCGAATTAAAATGGATTGATTGGTTAAAGAAGTATTTGCCTGAAAGATATTGTATAGATAAAGCTTTTATTATTGATTCTAAAGGAAATTTAAGCCAGCAAATAGATGTAGTTATTTATGATAGACAATATACTCCTTTTATATTTAATGATGGTGGTGCAATTTATGTTCCAGCAGAAAGTGTTTATGCTGTTTTTGAAGTTAAACAAACTCTCAATAAAGAGAACTTAGAATATGCAGCTAAAAAAGCGGAATCTGTTAGAAATTTGCATAGAACTTCTACCTCTATTATTCATGCAGGGGGTAAATTTGCTCCAATAAGCCCAAAACCGATAATAGCAGGAATATTAACATATGATTGTGAATGGGTAAATGGGTTGAATGACACATTTATAACAAATTTAAAAACATTGCAAGGCAATAAAATTCTTAATTTAGGTTGTTCATTGACAGTAGGGACATTTTATATAAATTCAGAATCTGACAGATTACAAGTAAGTATTGCAGATGAATCATTAATTTATTTCTTTCTGAAATTATTTAAAGAACTACAAAAGATAGGTACAGTTCCTGCAATGAATATAGATGAGTATGGTAAATTTTTAAATTATTTTTAATGGTGAATTATGAAACATGAAAATAAAGTTATAAATTGTCATTTTAAAATTAATGAAGAAATATTATATGGGAAAATAACAACCCGCAATGAAATATTTCATGTTTTAGAATTGCCAAGAAAAATTTTTGAGGAACCCCCTAATCAATTTGTATGTTATTCAGAAACAAATGAAGTAATTTTATTAGATAAATTAGTACATGAAGAAACTACTTTTCAGCAAATACTATTTTTTGAAAATATGATAATGGGATTCTATTGCAAAGAAGAATCTTCGGATTTGAAATTTAAAAGCATAAATTTTGATTTTCCTTATATTAATGCTTTCTTTTTTGGTTTAGATGAAATAACAAATGGTTGTGTGGAACATAGTAATAATCTTTGTTTATATTATGAGAATACTAATAAAAAAATACATTATAAATACAATGATAATTTTTCTATTGAGGTTGTTCATGGCTGTCAAACATCTCATACTCGTTTTGGAACGGGCAAATCAAAAATGGAATTACATAAACATTTGAAAATTAAAAGCAAAAAGAACTGTGAATTACATGAATTTATTGTTATTGTTAATAATTTAATGAAGTTTTTTTCATTTGCATTAAAACGAAAACTATTAATAACTAATATATGGAGCGAAGGGAAAGAGAATTCTTCTAATCAAAAGTTAAAAATCACAACATTTCAATACAAAATTTTGAATACAAATTTTGAAGAAGAAATTGATATTTGGAAGATGCTCGTAGGATATAGGTATTTTTCCCCAAATAAAATGAGCAAAATAATACAAAGATTTACTAATTTAATAAATCAAGAATATCGGAAATTTTCCGCAATTGTAGATTTATATTTACGAAATCAAGATGCTCCATCTGAAATATATTCACAAGTTGAGTTTTTAATATATACTACGGCTTTAGAAGCTTATGTGAGTTCAAAAGACTATAATAAAGTTAGACACATTGATGCTGAATATGAATCGTTAGTAAATAAGATGAAACAGGAATATCCAAATATTGATGAACTAAATAAAATTCCTAATAGACAATATTCATTTGCTGAAAAAATTAACAATTGTATTGAAAAAGAAGATATTCATGATATTTTTAAATTTTATTATGAGGGCAAAGATAAAATCAAAATCATAAGTGATATAGTTAATTTGAGAAATTATTTTACACATTATAGTTTTTCTGCTGAGGATAGTCGTATAAAAAATATTGATATGAACACATTAAAAGATAATCTTAAAATTTTGCTTGAAACATTTATACTGCACGAATTGCAAATAAAAAACGAAGATATAAAAAGGATTGTAACAAATAATACATTTAAAATGCTCAGTTTTAATAATGAATATATGTGGGTTCCTCATATAAGGTATAAAACCAATATACCTATAAGAAATTATCTAGGACAAGAGTTTTTTGCTCCAAATATAGAGGATATGCCAATGGACTTGGATTTATATTACAAAGATATAGATGATAAGCATACACAATTAATTGGTAAATATAAAAGAAATAACAGGTTATGCACGACCACTATTGATGTTCGTAAAAATTTACCTCAAAAACAATTAGATAAACTTCCAAAATATTTTCAAGAATGTTATAGAAGATATAAAATAGCAGAGAAACAGAATAACTATTTGGGTAATAATTAAAATTATTATGCGTTAAAATAATGTAGTTACGGCGTCTCTTGTTACATTCTCTCAACATGTCGAGTATAAATACATACAAAAATAATTTCACAAGCCTTAAAACTTACCGTACACAAAAGCCAAAATAAAAATATAAATCTAAAAAATTTTGCAACAAATTTGCGACTTTTTGAATTTTTGGCACAAAAAATACCCTGGATGCGATTCGAACGAATGACCCCATTCAATCTATATCTTTATTGTTTTGGTTAATCTATAGCCCAATGGGGGATATTGGTCTTGGATTTTAACAACTCGAAAGTTTAGTATTTCATTTCGTTTTGCAAAGGCAAAACTTCATTTCAAAAACTTTCTCAAACATACGGGCTCACAACGTAGCAAAGCTACTGTTCCGCCCTAGTTAAAATCCGCCGATGAGTCATTTGGGGTAAATTTCGCAATAAAAAAGACCTCAAAATGGTCTTTTTAAAAATTTACCCTGGATGCGATTCGAACGCATGACCTACTGCTTAGAAGGCAGTTGCTCTATCCAGCTGAGCTACCAGGGCATACATATATAATATCAAATAAACTATTCTATGCAAGCATTTTTAACAAAAAAATTATTTCTTGTAAAAATCCTACAAACACACCAATATATTGAAAAAATCAGATTCTAAAAAACTAAAAAATTAAAACAATGGAATATCAATAACAAACATTGTCTTATAATCGGGTTCGTTTTCGATTTTTCCACTAACAAAAGAAATGTTTCCTTTATGTTTTTCAATTATTTTTTTACAAATTGCAAGCCCCAAACCTGTCCCTTGCCCTTTCTTTTTTGTCGTAAAGCCTGCTTGGAAGATTTTTTCTTTGTCGGATTGAGCTATTCCTTTTCCATTGTCTAAAATAGTTATTCTTAAAAAATCCTCTACAATTTCGGTTTTGAGTTTAATTTTTCCTATATAGTTGGTGTCATAAGCCTTCAAATCTTCTATTGAATGGACTGCATTCATCAAGATATTCAAAAAAACCTGATTAAGCATATTAGGATAGCAATTTACATAAGGGATAGAACCGTATTCTTTCGTAATTTCGTAGCCGTTTTTTATTTTGTGATGAATTAATTCCAAAGTCAGATTCAATTCTTGGTTGATTTCTACTTCTTGCTGAGTGGTTTCATCCAGTCTAACAAAGCGTTTTAGGGACTGCACTATGTTTGTTATTCTTTTTATTGCGTCTTTGTCTGTGCTATTTATTTCTTTCAAAATTTCAGAAGCTTCGATTTTTGTATTGTCAAAAATCTTCTTCATCATTTCGTTCTTACCATTTATTGCACCCAATGGGGTATTTATTTCGTGGGCAACTGATGCGACTAATTGCCCTAGAGAAGCCATTTTTTCGGAATTTATGAGTTGAAGCTGGGTTTCTTTTAATTCTTTAATTGTAGATTCTAATTCAATCTTTTTTTGAGAAATTTCATTAAACAAACTAGCCTGCAATAAAGAAGAAGTTACCTGCATCGAAATACCGACCAGAAGCTCGTTTTCAAGTGCTGTTATTTGTTTTTTGGGGGTAAAAATTACAATAATTCCAAACAACTGCGAATTTTTGAGTATTGGAAGAATGATTCTTGTGCTTGTATTTAAGAGTGGAATTTCGGCTTTGTCATGCTCTTTTAGACAAGCTTGTATTGAATTTTTGCCAAGGTGCAGTTCATCAATTATTTTTTTTGAATAAAAAACATTTTCATTAATCTGCGGAGCGTAAACCTCGGGGTATGTGTATTCTATTGTGAAACTTTCTTTGTTAAATTTGGCAAAATAGCTCTTGTTTGCACCAACTATGATACTCAGTTCTTTTAGAGATTTTAAAATTAGAGTTTTGATATCTAATTCGTTTTTTAGACTAACGGAAATTCTATTCAAAAGTGCCATTTTGACTGCTTGGTTTTGAGCTTTTGAATTTGTTGAAGCGAATTCGATATTTTGGATTTTTAGTTTTTCATTTTCTTCTTTTAATTTTTCTTTTTGAATTTCGTCTGTCATATCGTAAAAATACACAACACGATAGCGTTTTTTGAAATTAAAAGCCTTAATCATATAATTGAAGAAGTTGACTTCGTCTTTTTGAAAAGTAACAAAAGTCGTGAAATTGTGCGGGTTTTCGATGGCTGAGATTATTGGATTGTAGGTTTTTAAATCAGAAGAATTTAAAAAACACATTTGATAAGAAAATCTGTAAGAAAGTTTGTTTAAACCTGAATATCCTTGCGAATTGTTGAAATTTCCGAAGATTTTTTGAAACGACAAATTATGATACAAAACTTCGAGTTTTTTATCATAAATAATTACAGGTTCTTCCAAATTGTGATAAAAGTCAATTAAGGCGTTGCCCATTTTTATAGTTCTTCAGTTTCTTTTTTGGTATAAATTCCAAAAACAACAGGAGTGAAAGAAGCAAGCTCGTTTTTCAAAATGTAAACTTGTTTGTTTAGGGAATTTACTTGAGCTCTTAGGTTTTCGTTTTCTGTTTTTGCTCTAACCAATTCAACAATAATTTCATCGAAACCGTCCATTTTTTCACTCAAGATTTCGCTCATTTTTGAAATTAAATTGTTTTCTAATCTTTCTATTTTGTCTTGCAAAGAAATCATAGGGTGAGCGGCATTTGCAACGATTGTTTCGTTTTTTACTCTAGAGCGAGCTTTTTCTAAAAAGTTTATTTTTTTGTTTGGGTTTGTGTATTCTTGTTCTTGAATATTTTCTGCTTGAATAGAAGCTTTTGTTGGTACGGGTTTTTGGATTTTTGTACTTTGTACGTACAATTCTTTAATTTTTTTAAGCATATCTACATCTCTTTTTGTAAAATATGCGTTTCCGGTTTTGTCAGTTTTTGGTTTGAGGCATGCTTTTTTGCATAGAGTAACAACTTCGTCTATGTCGCTGTTTAATATTGTTTCTAATTCTTCTACGTTAATTTTGTCTTCCGCTTTTAGCTTTTGTACCGTTTTTAGCAACGATTCTTGCACTAGCCTCTCTCCTTAAAAAAATTAAATCTTATATCTACATTATAAAAGATAATTAAATAAAAAGTAAAATTGTTAATAAATATTTATAAAATTTTACGAAAATCTTAATAAAAAAATCGGGTTTTTACGCCCGATTATTTTTTGTCTATAACTTTTATCAAATGCCAACCAAATTGTGTTTGGACAGGGTCTGAAACTTTTCCTTTTTCTCCATCAAAAGAAGCGTTTTCAAATTCTTTTACCATCATTCCACGACCGAAATAGCCTAAATCTCCACCATTTGCTTTTGATGGGCATTTTGAATATTCTTTTGCAGCGTCTTCAAAACTGATTTTGCCGCTTTCTATATCAGCTTTAATGTTTTTAGCTTCTTCTTGTGTTTGAACCAAAATGTGTTCTGCTCGAACTTGTGTGTAATTTGTGTTCATTTTTGCTCCTATCTGTTGACTACCAACGAAAACTATTCCCAGTAACAATGTTGCAATGAGTAATATTTTTTTCATTTTTTTCTCCTTGAATTACATTTTACAACAAAATATGTTATAATGTAAGTAGCCTTGCGTGGGTTTGCAATTTTGTTCCTACATTTTACTTAATAGGGAGAAATTTGCTCAGATGCATTGCTTTGGTGTTTGAAGTATACCGACTTGTGTTTTCACAGTTTAACGGAAATGGATTCACCCTGGCGTTCACCCACCTGCTGATTTTGGCAGGAAACAAAATTGCTCACGCAACGGCAAAAAACCTCTATAAATTTATAGAGGTTTTTTATTAGATTTTATTCGTCTCCTTGAATTGATTTTGAAAGCCACTCGTCTGTTCTTTTTCCTGTGATTATTTTTCCATCAGCTCGAATCAAGTAACTAAAAGGTTTTTCAGGACCATCAAAACCATCAACGTCTATACAAAACAATTTTAAACATCTATAACCATCAACAATCGTGCTATCTATCCAAGGTTGATAAGAGCTTGATTTGTGCAAAAATAAATATCCTTCAAAACCGGTTCCGTGGGAGACTATTGCGGAGTTTTTTGTGTATATGCCAAAAGAAACTTTAGAAGACCCTTGAAACATTTCAACCCCATCCGGAAAGACAATCTCTGCTTTTATTTTGTCAATAGTTTGTGCTCTTTCACATGATGTATCTATTTTTGTTTTTATTTCTGATAATGGAAAGTCTGTAATGCATTCGCCACTGCGATTTCCGGTGTCATTTGTATTGTTATATGGGTGACAGTCCAGTTTTTTGTATGTTACATTATCAGCAAAAGTTTTACAAAAATACATTGCATCATTCACATCTCTATTGGTGTCAACGTGGTCACCATTTGGCTTTATTCCTAAATTTCCATCTAAGTAATATTTATCTGAATTTACAAGAGTAAAAATCGTTTGATACAAGATATTATGAGCTTTTTTAAATTTCATTATATTTTCATTGGGTTTAGAATTTATTGCAACAGGAATGATGACAGCTGTGATTATCCCAATTACTGTTAGAGTTATCATAACTTCTGCAAGAGTAAATGCTTTTTTCATAACATCTCCTTTTTATATTAAATATAATATTTTTATTAAAAAAATAGACTAAAATTATTATACAAATAGATTAAATATATATAAATAATATATTTAATCTATTTGTTAAACTGTCAAAATAAAAATATAATTCATTTATGGCAACAAAAAAGAATGATTTGGGAATACAAATCGGAAAAAGGATTCAATATTTAAGAAAGCAAAAAGGATATAGCCAAGAAAAATTTGCAGAAGCAATTAATATTGCAACGACTTCTTTGAGCTATATTGAAACAGGCAGGGGATTTATGACTTTGCAGACTTTGCAAAAAATCGCAGAAACATTGAATGTCGAACCTTATGAAATCTTTCAATTTATTTGTGTTAAATCTGAAGAAGAAATGTATGATTTTATAATTTCTAAATTAGAAAACATAAAAGACAACCAAGGACAACTAAAAATAGTTTATTCATTTTTCAAAAATTTTGTTTAGATATTTTTTATCATTTCTTTTATTAACAAATTTAGCTTTTGCCCTGTAGTTTTGCCTATTTCAAGAACTTCTTGATGGGATAAAGAATGATTAGATACACCTGTTGCGTAATTTGTAACGGTAGAAAAAGCAACAGTGTTTATTTTTAGGTAATTAGCGATAATAACCTCAGGAACCGTACTCATACCTATTACGTTTGCACCTAGTAATTTAAACATTTTTACTTCTGCTTTTGTTTCATAACTAGGGCCTGTAGTCGCTAGATATATACCTTTTTTTAAGTCTATATTTAATTTTTTTGCAGATTGAAAAGCAATTTCTTTTAGATTTTTGTTATAACAATCTGACATATCGGGAAATCTTTCTCCCAAAGTATCGTCGTTTTTGCCAATAAGAGGGTTTGTTCCCATAAAATTGATATGGTCATTAATCAGCATAATATCGCCAATATTATAATCAAGAGAAGTTGCACCTGCGGCATTTGTCAAAAATAGGGTCTTAACGCCCAGCATTTTGAAGATTTTTATAGGATATGTAGCAACTTCCATACTATAGC
>CAKURN010000052.1 GCA_934675695.1 uncultured Candidatus Melainabacteria bacterium
GGGTTAGATAAAAAAAGAGGTCTAAAAGACGGAGAACCGGCGATGGACAAGCAATACCGCTGTTTTGGAAAATATGGTTGGCAAAAACGCTATCGCTATCAAGACCAATATGGAAATGACAATGCTTATAAGACATTTTGTATAGATATAGATGGAATACCGTCGGGTGGAAGCAGTAAATGCGATGATGTAAAAGACATTTGTCCTTTTGGGTATGGAATTAGAGCTGATGGAAAAATTTTGGCCGGAAAAAGAGCCGACGAGTGGCTTTCTAGATCAATCCAAAGCGAAAACTAAAAATCTAAAAACACTTCTTTATTCAAAATTTCAAAAACTTCATCTAGTCTTTTTTTATTGTTTAAATACCAATAACCAACCAAAACCTCAAACGAAGTCGCAAGAGCGTGGATTTTTGGGTTTGAGCGTTTGTTGATTGTGATTTTTAAATTTCTTCCTCTTTTTTGGATTTCTGATTCTTCTTCATTTAAAAATTCAATTAACTTTAGCATAATTTCAGATTGAAAAGTAGCGCAAACGTATTTTGTTGTAATTTTGTGCATAAGTGATTGAGATTGGGTTTTTTGTATTGTTTTTTCTCTCACAAACAATTCCCAAACTGCATCTCCTATATATGCATAATGTTTTAGATTGTAGTTCATAAACTTATTATAACAAAAAGTTAGCTAGACATTGCATGTTTAACTTTATGCTATAAAATGTTGCTATGAATAGTATTAGAAGAAAAAGAGTAGTAAGAAGACAACCCAAAAAAGGAAACATTTTTTTGTGTCTGTTTTCTATGGGTATATCTGCAGTATTGGCTGCTGTTGCGGCATTTAATATTTATCTTGCGAGTTTGCCTCCTATATCAAATTTTGAAGACATTAAGCCAAATCCTGTCACAACAATATATTCTGCAGATGGAGAAGTAATAAAGACTTTTACCGCTTTTAAATTTGAAAAAGTTTCTATAGACAAAATTCCTGACTACTTAAAACAAGCAGTAATAGCAACAGAAGACAAAAACTTCTACCATCATAGAGGTTTTGATACGTTAGGCATGGTGCGTTCTACAATTACAAACGTTATGTCGGGCGAAGTTAAACAAGGTGCTTCTACAATTACTCAACAGTTGGCTAGAATATTATTTTTATCAAACGAAAAAACTTTCGATAGAAAAATAAAAGAACTTATTATTGCACATCGTATCGAAAAAACAATTTCAAAAGACGAAATACTGGAAATGTACCTAAATTCTGTTTATTTGGGTTCCGGTGTTTATGGTGTTTCTTCTGCTGCAAAAACATTTTTCGATAAAGATTTGTCAAAATTGACTTTATCGGAACAAGCTCTTATTGCAGGCTTGCCTCAAGCACCTTCTGTGTATTCTCCTTTTGTAAACAAGAAAAAAAGTATCGAAAGAAGAAACCAAGTTTTAAGAAGAATGTATCGTAACAAATACATCACAGAAGAACAAATGCAAAAAAGCCAAAAGGAGGGGCTTAACCTCTCAAAAAAGCCAAGAGTGTACTCTTATAACAAAGCACCGTATTTTATAGATTTTGTTTTAAATGAATTAAAAAACATAGGTTTTGAAGAAGCTGAAATATCACAAGGCGGATTAAAAATCTACACAACTTTAGATTACAAATCCCAAAACGTTGCACAAAACACTGTCATGAATATGCTTGCTTCTTCTCATTTGACAAAACCGGTAAACCAAGTAGCTCTTTTTTCATTCAGTCCTACAACAGGTAGAATTTATGCATATATTGGGGGTAAAAACTACGAACAAAGCCAATACGATAGGGTTTCAAAAGCGATTCGCCCATCCGGTTCATCATTTAAGCCTTTCGTTTATGCAACAGCATTGCAACAAGGCGTTAGCGTAGATGAAACAATAGAAGACACCCCATTGACTATCAAAGACTGGTCACCTAAAAACTATGGTAAAAAATACAGAGGAAAAATCACAATTTGGCAAGCGTTGGCGATTTCATCCAACGTTGCTGCAGTTCGTTTGATTAAAAAATCAGGAGTAGATGCTGTTATACAAACTGCTAGAGAAATGGGCATCACAACTCCTCTTGCTAGTGACATGACAATAGCATTAGGTTCAAATGGCGTAAAATTATACGATATGGTTGTAGCTTATGGGGCATTTGCAAATGGCGGCTTTAGGGTAAAACCATATTGCGTTGAAAGAGTAGAAAACTCTAGAGGTATCACGATATACGAAAATTCAGGGCCAAAAATCGTAAAAGTAATAAACTATGAAACAGCAGCCGGCATGACTTATATGTTAAGAAAAGTTGTTGAATTAGGTACGGGTAAAGCTGCAAACTTCGCTCAAAATGTAGCAGGAAAAACAGGTACAACAAACGACTACCATGATGCTTGGTTTGTTGGTTATACGCCTGATATTGTAACCGGTGTTTGGATTGGAAACGATAACAACACAAAACTCCCCGGAATTACCGGCGGTGCTTTGCCTGCTAGAATTTTTGCAACTTATATGAAAACAGCAACCCAAAACTTCCCACAAAGTGTGTTTGATTATCCAAAAATGAACGGCTCAACATCTTTGAGTCCAATAAAACTGGATGATGTAAATGAAGACGTTGACGAATCTGAACAAAACGAAAACCATTCACTTCCTGTTGTAGAAAATCCACCGCTGCCTACTGTAAAACCAACAACAAAAATAAACAAAATTCCACTAAAACCTCAAAAACAAATTTTTGATTCAGCAAAATCAAATTTAATTGAATATGATGATGAAAAATCTACAAAAGGGAAAAATGATTTTGTACCACTTCCGGGTATGTAAAGATAATCTAAAAATGAATTGTATCTAGAAAACATTTTGGTATAATTATTTTAATTATGAACATTTTTCAATTTTTATCGTTGTATTTTGTGAGATAAAAGGAATTAGATTATGAAAAGAATTATACTATCGTTAATAGCATTGCTTTCGGTTTCATCTTGTGTTTTTGCAGACAATATTTCAGAAATAAATGAAACATTTAAAAAATACATAAATGACGCAAATTCATACTCAACAAATTTGCCAAATTATTATGTAAATAATGCAAGAATTGTTAGAGTAGTAAATAAAAAACAAGGTGGTCAACAAAGCGTTGTTATACCTTTTGACAGATATTTAAAAGAACTAAAAGGGCATTCAACATTGGCTCGAGCAGTTGGATATAAAAATAACTACACAAACCAAAAAATTACAAAACTTGGTAATGACTACAAACTTTCTGCAATTAGAGTACCTAGAAACGACAAAACCGGTCTTCCTTGTCACTTTGTATTTACAAAAACAAATTCAGGCTGGAAAATTAAAGAAGAAAGTATGACAACAAACGTTCAAACTTTTTTGAGTGCAAAATAAAAATATACAATATAAAAAATCCTGATTGATAATTTCAATCAGGATTTTTTATTTATTAGAATTTAAAATTTAAAGTTTAAAATTCTTCTTTTAACAATTTTTCTGCCAAATTCTGTTCAGTTGTACCGTTTAGTCTTTTTGAAATTTTCTTCAATTTTTGGCTCATTGTTTCCATTTCATCTGTCCAAACAAAATAATCGTTGACGTATTTTTCACCAACAGAAAAATCTTTGCTTAATTGGACTTTTATTATTTCGGTCAGCATTTCTTTTGCTGTTTGCACCATTTTGTTTATATCAAGAGTCAAAACTCCATCAGATGAAATTTTCATCGCTCCTTTTAATATAAAATAGTAATTTTGCATTACGGAGCGGACTCTGTGGGCTTGGGACAATTCGGGTTTTGATTTTAGCATATTGTCTGCTGCATAAGTAACGATTATTTTATCTCTTTCTTCTTTTGTGTAAAGTCCTGCTTTAGTTAAAACATCAAGCATAGCTAAAGACACCATATCTGCTTTGTTTTCTTCTATGATTGATTTGTATTTACCTAGAGCTTCAGTACCTTCTTTTGGACCTAATGAATGACCGTTTTCGTGACCTATTGTAAAAGGGTGGTCCATTTTGTCATCGTAATATTTGTGCAAATCTTTGTCTAGAATATTATCTAGTCTTTCTTGTAGTTTTTGTTTAGCATCTTCTGATGTAATGAATCTGATTTGACGATGATAGACATTTCTTCTGCCTCCGCCTATTGTTAGTGATAGTTTGTCATTGTTGGGCAAATTTTCAGCAAGCGTAATACCTGCACGAAAAGCTCCAACATCACCTGCAACATCAATTAAATCAACATCTACCATTGTTTGTGATATTTTTTTGTCATCAGATATTACTTGTTCGTATTGGTCGTTTAGGGGCATATTTTTTGCCATTAAAGGTAAAAATTCTTTAACTTTTAAAATATAATCCGTTCCTTCTTTGTTTACAATGCCTATTCTTGCACCTAAATAGTCTTTTGAAATTACTTCTATATTGTTTTCTTTTAATAATTTATTCAATTCTTCATTTTCAAGAACAGTTTCTGTCATAGAATCAGAGTAGTTTTCTCTTGTTATTGTAAATTCTAGAGGTGTGTCCTGTAACAATGCCCATTTTTTGTCTGCATAAGCATCAAGCATAGGATCAGCCACTAAAAGAGCTTGGGCTTGTAATCTTAAATATTCATTAAAATCGGTGTTTGTAGATAAACAACTTGCTCTTAAAAGATACTCTGCAGCTTTTTTGAAGTCATCAGAAAATTTGTCTACATAATCAATCGCAACGAGTTCGTCTTTGTTTCTTTCTATAACACTTCTTTGGTCAAGAATTTTTTTAACGAGTTCGATTTTGCCTTCTTTTATGTTTTTTATTAGTATTTTATGAAATTCTTCTTTTGTTAAATCTTCCGGATAAAATCCTCTGCCACCCTTAAATTCCAAATCTTTTGCAAGAATTACCATATTTGATTCACAATCTAGTGCGAAAATACCTTTTTGAGCATCAAAAAGAATTTTTGTAAGACGGGCTTGTTCGTTGCCTTTTTTTATTTCGTCTTCTAAATACTTTAAAAAAGGCAAATTGTGAATAGAATCCAATTGCATATTTATTTTTTGGATTATTCTGCCTGCTTTAACCAAATAAGACAAAGCACTTTTATCTCCGTCTCGAAGATTGTTAAATTCGACACTATCAACGTCTAGCATTTTTTTTGTTGCAAGACAGTCTTTTGAAGTTCTTTTTTTTAATTCATCAATACTTAAATTACAAGCGTATTTCATTTCTATCCTATGACTCCTGTTTTTGAAATTATTATATCATTATTTGAAAATTATTTCAGTAAAAAAGTTCTTATATATTTGTATGCTAAAGTCAACTGTTCGTCGTTCAGTTTTTCTATCATACTGTTTATTTCAAATTTTAGGTTTTGAGGAGTTTGAAGATACGAAAATTCAAACAAATCTTTGATTTCTACATTTAGTGCTTCTGCAATTTTTGAAATCAAATTTGCAGAAGGAAAATTCTTCCCGCTTTCGATACAGCTAATGTGTTTGTCGTCTACATTAACTATTTCAGCTAGGTTTGATTGTGTGAATTTGTGTTTTTTTCTAAGTTCTCGAATTTTTTTGCCAAATAAAATTTTAATATCTTCCATTTTTCCCTCTTAAAAGATTTTATATTTAGGAAAAATTTTTCTAAATGGAATATCGGGTAATAATTTGACAAAAAATTACCTATTTTATATAATTCATGACTAAATAAGTAATTTTTAAACTTATTTTTACCTAAAATATCATTTTTGGAGAAGTTTATGAAAAAAGCATTTACTCTTACAGAAGTTCTGATAACTCTAACAGTAATTGGAATAATCACAGCTGTTATTATCCCTGTTGCAATTAATTCTAAACCCAATGAAAATATAATGAAATTTAAAAAAGCTCATAATACCCTTTATCAAACAATTTCTACTCTTATTACATCAGATAAATATTATCTAAACGGAGATTTAGGGATGAAACCGGATGGAAATTTGGTTGATAGTGCAACTTATCTTTGTGAAACAATGGCTGATAATTTAACAACAAAAAAAGTTAATTGTTCAAATGTAGAAAATATAAAAAGCGGTCTTCCTTCTCATCATGTAAATACTGAATGGGACAACGATTATTTCAATCTTATTGACGTTATGTGTAAAACATATACAGAATCCGGTGAAGAAATCGTTCTATTAGATAATGTTGTAATTTATCAGACTTCCCCAGGGGTGCATTTTGGTTCATTTTATTGTGGTGAACCTATTGCCAATTATTCAGATGCGATTAATAGAAAGTGTTATACCAGATTATTTTCAAACGAAAATATCCACGCTGGAAATACTTCTGATTTTGATACAGTCTATAAACAAATCTGTATTGATATCGATGGAATAAACAAAGGTGAAGACCCTTTTGGCTATGGTATCAGGGTTGATGGAAAAATTTTGGTTGGGAGAAGGGCTAAAGATTGGCTTGAAAAATCAATTCAAAATGAATAAAACATTTTAGAATATTAATTTTTAAGATTTTGTATTATACTTTTAATAAAAAAGTACATTTAAAATTTTAAAAAAGTCGACTGATGATTGCGTACCTAAACTAATTGAGCTTAGTAAAGAGCACTTAGCAAACGCAGACGAAAGTAATATTTTATCTTCGCTCGTTAAGTCAACTCTGACTAAACTCACTTGATAAAGGTATGAGGAAAGTCCGGGCAGTCAAAATAGCAATTTGCTTGGGAAATCCAAGTGTCTGTGAAGACGAGGAAAGTGCCACAGAAAAGAAGAATGCTATGCGAAACAAAACAAAATGATGAATTTTGTTTTGTGAAGTCATTAGAAAGCCGCCGTTACGACTGAAGCGAAAGCGAAAGGAGTGAAGAAATCTTTGATTTCACAGGCGGAATGACGGTATTAGCGATTGTGCAACGGTGAGGTAAGAGCTCACCAGCTGGTATTGTGAAATATCAGGCTAGGTAAACCCCGAATGACTGCAAGTTTGAATTTGCAACAGGTGCTATTTCCGCTTTCTTTATTGAAAATTGCAAGAAAAAACGCATTAGACAGATAATCATCTCATTACAGAACTCGGCTTATACTCGACTTTCTGCCTGATTTTCGGGCAGTTTTTTAATAATTTTGTTGAGGGATTTTTATATTTCCTCTTACGTCTTTGCTAACACCTGTTGTTTCAAACAAAGACTTAGACAAATCTTCTTCAGAATTTGCACTTAAAAACTTCCCGCTTGTCATTAAAGCAGTACAGCGGAGTTGATTGTTTGCTTCTACATCTTGAATATCAAAAGCAATAACGTCGACTTTTACATCATCTCTTGTTTTCATTAAATTAATTACAAAAGTACAAGGGCTTTCGTCACAATTTTCGCCACCATCAGTCAATAAAATAATATGTTTTTTGCCTGTTATGCCGACAAAATCGTTGTTTATTGCTTGTTTTAGAGAATATGTAATAGGCGTCCAACCTGTTGCATTAGAACTATACAAATTGTTCATTACGTTTTGATAGTTGTTTGTCGCTAAAGGTACTTTTAAATTTGAAGCTTGACAACCCTGCAAATAAGTAAAACCTGCTTTGTGACCGTATATTCTAAGCCCTACTTTTACATTTGGCGGAATTTTGGGTAGAATTTCAGCGAGTGTGCTTCTTGCTATATCGATTTTAGATTTGCCGTTAATTTGATTGTTCATTGAGTTTGAAAAATCAACAATAAAAAGAATATTGGTGTCATTTTGAACATTTTGTACAACTGGAGAAAAATTATACGGTGAATAAACCGAATAGTTAAAATTTGGTGCAGTATTTGCTTTTTGACTAAAAAGTGAAAACGCTGCAGCTAAAAATATAAATGATAATACAATTTTTTTAAACATAATTTTACTTTAAAAGTTTTTGTTTTTGCTTTCAATAGATATTTTGTTATACAGAAACTGTCGTATTAGACAATTCTTTTCTCAATTCGTCAGCTGTTACAATGACAATAGGGGTAGATTCGTCTTTTTTTAAGTAAATTGTTTCAATTCCTGCTTGTACGATGAAGCGTTTGCATAAAATACAAATAAAATTGTGACCCCAAATATACATACTAGAGCCCATACATCTATCTTGTCCTGCTTGTATAATTGCGTTTTGTTCAGCGTGGATGCTTCTACATGTTTCATACATTGTACCTGATTGAATGTTGTTTTTTATTCTGTAACATTCACCCATTTCCATACAAGATACGACTTTTGAAGGAGTACCATTATATCCTGTCGCTTTGATTTTTTTGTCTTTGCCAACGATAACGGCACCTACTTTTGCTCTTAGGCAGCTGGAACGTTTTGAAACTGTTTTTGCAATTTCTAAAAAGTAATCATTCCACTCAATTCTATTTTTAATTTCGTTTTCCATTTTTCTCTCCGATGATACTATTTTACCACAAAAACTATTCTTCAGAATCCGGTTTTATTATTCCTCTTTCAATGAACAATTCATGTACTCTTTTTCCTGCGTCTTTGTTCATATCGGGATATTCGTCGAGGCATTTTCTATAAAAAGCCGCTAAATGCCACTTTTCTAAATCTGTCAATGCTTCTCTAGAATCTTGTTTTAATAAAATACCTTTTAATAAAGTGTCACCTTTTGCAATTCTAGACATTACTTCTGATCTTATTTCTTTTCCTGCAATACTAAGGATTTCAGAGTATTCAGGGTGTTCTTTGTGGAATTTTTTCATTTTTTCTGATTGCGATTTTCGTTTTTCAGGGTGTTCTATATAAAACTGTCTTCCTTTTTCTGATATACAAGCAATAGTTTCAGGG
>CAKURN010000053.1 GCA_934675695.1 uncultured Candidatus Melainabacteria bacterium
ATCATATTCAGTAGTTGGAGGTATACCGGCTAGATTTATGAGAAAACGTAAATCTCCAATAAATTACGAACTGACATGGCGCTCATATTTCCTTTGAACTATTCGTATTATAAATGTATTTGGAAAATAATACATTAAACTTTATTTTATGAGATGGTGTTTATGAAAATAGCAATATTTACATTGATTGGTAGAGGACCAGGTACTAAGTTGCAAAATTATGCTTTGCAAACATATTTAGAAAAAGAATTTGCTGCCGATGTAAAAACTATACGTCGTACAGGATATTATTATTATCCGCTTACGCTAAAAAACAGTTTTTGTAATTTTTCTTTAAAGGAATTTGCTAAGCTTATTTTACAGAAAAATTTTCGCCAATATATAGTTAATGAAAAGAAGTTGCAACCTAATTGGCTTGCTTTTGATAAAAATATTAAATATACCGATTATGTTTATAAACAAAATTCTGGTGCAATAGCTGGAAACCTTGATAATATGTTTGATTATTTTTGTGTTGGCAGTGATCAGGTATGGAACTTTAATTGGTATGCAGATATAAATTATTTTAAAAATTTTGATTCACGTAAGTGCTTTTCGTATGCTGCTAGTTTTGGCGTTTATGATATAGATGCTGCCCATAAGAAGAATGTCAGTGAGACACTAGATCATCTGTCAGGTATAAGTATTCGTGAGGATGCTGGGGTTAAAATTGCTAAACAGTTAACAGGCAAGCAGTTAGAAAGAAATATAGATCCAACTTTTTTATTGTCTAAAGATGATTGGGTAAAGGTTTATAAAAAACCAAAGCATTATATAAAAGAAGATTATATCGTGGCGTTTTTTTTAGGAGATATTGCTAAAGACCGGCATAATAAAATTGAAAAATTAGCTAAAGAAAACAATTGTAAAATCATGTGGATTATGAAAAAAGAATTTCCACTTTGGGAAGATATTGGTCCAGCAGAATTTTTGTATGTTATAGCTCATGCCAAGGGAGTTGTTACCGATTCTTTTCATGGAACAGCATTTTCTATTATTTTTAGAAAGCCATTCTATGTCTTAAATCGGAAACAAAATCTAAACAATATGAATTCACGTTTAGATACGCTTTTAGGGCTGTTTAATTTAAAAAATAGACATGTATTAGATAAGGATATGTGTTTTGATAGATTTTTGATTGATTATCAAAATAATGTTGATGAGATTATCAGTTATGAACAACAAAAAGCTAAAAATTATTTTGCGAGTATGTTAAGAAAGTAGGTCATTATATGCAAGTATATGTATTGTTAGCAATACTGTTTGTGTTATACATGTTATATAAATTCATATTTAGGGGACAGTTTATCAATAATAATCTATCATCAGCCGGTATAGCCAAAGAATATACAAATTCAATGAAATTAATAGCGATTATTGGTATAGTTTTAGCGCATATAGGAGTTCAATACCACGGCACTAATTATATAGGTTATTTACAAATGTTAATTGTAAGTTTAGGAGCATTTGGGGTGCAAATCTTCTTTTTTCTAAGTGGATTTGGGAGTTATTTTTCAATAAGTAAACAAAATAAGATAAATGGCTATTTGTCTTGGGGGGGAGACATTCATTCCGTTTGATAATATCGTTTATTGTTTGCTATGCAGTTGTATGTTTAATTTACCTATTATTCAAGCAAATGGTTTTTAATTTATATGATCTATTATTGTTATTGATGCCTTACTGTACACCTTGGTATTTGAAAATACAAATATTATTTTATTTGTTTTTAGTAATAGCAATATGGATTGCGAAATCTCTAGGTAAAAATGATGATGTTATGGCGTGTGTAGTATTTATATTATCTTTGATGAGCATAATGATTTTACAATGTTATGGTTTTGAAGATTGGTGGTGGAAAAGCAATCTTTGTTTTGCTTTAGGAATATTAGTAGCTATAAATATTGAGAAAATTAAAAGTAAAATTAACGGTTCTAATAGGCAAGTGATATTACTTACTATTTTGGCAATGTTTGTGTATATTTTATGCTTGAAATTTGATAAACATTATTTGCTTGGACCAATTGTAGCTACAATAAGAATATTTATATGTTTTTGTTGGTTTTATGCTATAAAGTTTAAAATTAGGTTCCAATACTATTCAAAATATACGTTGGAATTGTATTTGATACATATTGGTTTAATTGAATTATTTATAAAAGAAGTTGATAAAAATATGCCAGTAGTTATGTTGATCTTTTTTACAATAATAGCTACACTGCTGGCTAATAAATTTGTATATAAACTCATGAAAATATTTTAGTTAAAAAATGTCGCTATCATAATATGTATGAAAAATTATGAGGTAATTAAATTGATAGATATTGAAAAAAAGGAAAATTGTTGTGGCTGCAATGTTTGTGGTGATGCATGTCCTAAAGGAGCAATTTCATTTAAGGCAGATAATGAAGGTTTTCTATATCCACATATTGATCGTAAATTATGTATAAATTGTGGTATATGCGAAAAAGTATGTCCTGTTATAAATATTGATTCATTAAAGAAGAATGATAAAGCTGAACCGGACTGTTATGCGGCAATGCATAAAAATATTGAGATAGTTTTTGCCAGTACAACCGGAGGAATGTTTTCTGCTTTGGCAGATGTTATGTATCGTCAAGGAGGATATGTTGGTGGTGCTATACACAATGAAGATCTTTCAGTATCGCAGTTTATATCAAATGATCGGCATGATATTGTCAAGTTACGACGTTCAAAAGATTTGCAAAGTAATGCTGAGGGTTTTTATAGTAAAGTTAAAAATTTGCTAAATAATGGCGAAAAAGTGTTGGTATGTGGTGTGCCGTGTCAAATGGCTGGATTGCAAGCCTATTTAGGCAGAGAATATGAAAACTTATTGATTGTAGATTTAATTTGTCTAGGGGTTAATTCACCTAAAGTATGGCGAAAATACATAGATTCTGTAGAAGAAAAACATGGTTCTAAGGTAATATATACAGAAAATAAGTCAAAAGAGTATGGTTGGCGTAATTTGACTCAAAAATTTGTTTTTGCTAATGGTAGTGAAGCTTTTGAAACTAGAGATAACAGCAATTTTTCTAAGGGGTTTATAGAAACACATTTATATTGTCGTCCTTCCTGCTATGAATGTAAGTTCAAAGGATTTCCACGGATAGCAGATATTACGATCGGTGATTTTTGGGGGATTGAAAAATTTGCTAAAGCAATGGATAAGGATATCGGAACATCTTTAGTAATGGTTAATTCGAAAAAAGGTGAAGAGTTTTTTGAAAAGGTAAAAAAAAGAATTAATTTTATAAAAACTCCTTTTGCATGGGCTTTGCCAGGAAATCCAGCGTTAGAGCATCCAATTGCTAAATCAATGATAAATAGAAATGATTTTTTTGTTGATTTGGATAAAATGCCATTTGATGATGTTGTTAATAAATATAGCAATATGGAAAAAACAGGTTTTAAGGCTATATTAAAGAATAAATTAAGACCTTGGAAAAATCATCTTAGATTTATTAAAAAAGTTGTAAAAGTTACGAGACTTCATCCAAAAGCATTATATCAAACTGTGCGTTATAGTGGGATAAAAGCGTTGAAAAATCATCATGGACTTATTTGTAGTACGCATTGTACGTTGAATATTTCATCGAAAAGTTCATTAGAGTTAAATGGCTTAATGATTTTAGGTGAAAAAGGCAGATTTCCGTCAAGTAGATTAGAAACTAGATTGCTATTAGCTGCCGGTAGCAAGTTGGTAGTAAATGGAGAAATGATAATAGGTTATGGCAGTGATATAGAGATATTTGAGAATGCCAAATTGACTTTTGAAGGTAAAAAGTTTAGTTTAAGTGATACAAATATTGGTTGTACCATTATTTGTGGCAAAGAAATAACTATTGGTGCTGATGTTGCCATGGGGCGCAATGTGCTTATTCGTGATAATAATGGTGAACATTACATGAATACACCAGGCTATCGTACAGCTAGACCTATTGTTATCGGTGAAAAAGCATGGCTTTGTGAATCATGCACAATTATGCCAGGGGTAAAAATTGGACGTGGAGCTATCGTTGGGGCTGAATCTATGGTGACAGCATCAGTGCCGGCGCATGCATTGGTATTTGGGTCACCTGCAAAAATTATTGAAAATGATGTTTTATGGAAATGTTGAGAAATGGAGTGCAAAGTTGAAACAAGTAAAATTAGCAAATGGAGAATATATACCAGCGATATTTTTTGGACCAGATGAATTAGGATATACGCCACATCAACTAAAGCGAGATTTTTTTCATAGAGCCTATAGAAAATTAAAAAGGCTTACTATTGATAAATATAATTATGTTAATGCAGTGGCATCAGCAATAGAATGTGGGTTTCATACAATAGACTTTTCAGCTGCTTATGGTGACGGTAGTTTGATGGCAGAAGCTATAAGAAAATCAGGCGTTTTACGTAAAGATATAATTATAACAACGCGTGTGACTAACAAAGCTCAATTTAATGGAAATATAGAAGAAGAATTTACTAATCAATTAAAAGGCTTTGGAACAGATTATATAGATATACTTATGTTTCATTGGCCAGTTACTGGATGTTATGAAAAAACTTGGGAAGAGATGCTAAAGATAAAAGAAAAAGGCTATTGTCGTATTTTAGGAGTAGCTAATTGTCATGAACATCATCTTAAAAAAATAAAAGAAATATCCGGTATATATCCTCAAATTAATCAAGTTGAAGTACATCCATTATTTACTCAAGAAAAGCTAAGAAAATTTTGTTATGAAAACCAAATACAGGTGCAAGCATATTCACCAACTGGACGTCAAGATGATAGATTGATGAATCCTCCATTATTGAATGATTTAGCCCAAAAATACAGTAAAAGCAAAACACAAATAATACTGCGATGGCATATACAAAATGGAATGATACCAGTTATTCGTACGCTTAATTCGACGCATCAAAAAAATGATATAGATATATTTGATTTTAAAATTGACAAAGAAGATATGAAAAAAATTGATTCAATGAATATAAATTCACGTCTTCGTTATGACCCGGATAATTGTGATTTTACAACGTTATGAATAAAAACAATTTGCGCATAATAAAAAATACTATATTTTTATATGTACGTATGGCTTGTATGATTATTGTAGCATTATATACATCAAGGGTCATATTACAGGCTTTAGGTGTTGAAGATTATGGTATTTATCAAACTGTTGGTGGTATAGTCGGTTTGCTGGCCTTTGTAAATACGTTATTATCTAGCGGTACTTCCCGCTTTTTGACGTTTGAATTTGGTCATGGCATTACGGAAAAACTAAAGGCAACATTTTCTACACTGCTTAGTGTGCATATATTGATAGGGTTATTCTTTATAATTTTTTCAGAAATTGTTGGATTTTGGCTGATTAATACAAAATTGAATATACCTGCGGAACAGTTAGTTACAGCAAAAATAGTGTTTCAATTTACGATACTTACAGGTTTTTTTAGTATTACACAAGTTCCATATACTGCAGTTATCATAGCCCATGAAAATATGAAAATATATGCTTATATGGGACTTTTAGAAGTGTTTTTTAAACTGGGAATAGCACTAGCGATAGAACAATTTTCCTCAGGAAGACTGTTAATATTTGCGGCACTGATGTGTATGTCGCAAATATTTGTCTTATCATTATATCGTTTTTATTGTACACGACGCTATATAGAAAGTCATTGGCAATATAAATTATTTAGTTGGGGAATATTAAAGGAAGTTGGCAGTTTTTCGATTTGGAATGCTTTTGCTGGCGTATCCGTGGCAATGCTTCAATATGGAACAGTGCTGTTGTTAAATATATTCTTTTCGCCGGCTTTGGTAGCAGCTAGAGCGTTAAATGATCAAGTAAGCAATGCTGTTAATCAGTTTGTTCAAAATTTTCGCACCGCAGCCAATCCTCAAATTATAAAAAAGATGGCAGTTGGCGATTATGCTGGTTCGAAACATTTACTATTGATGAGCACTAGACTGTCGTATTATCTTATGCTGATGGTTGCAATACCAGTAATAATTTTAGCAGAACCTTTGCTTAAATTATGGTTGGTTTCCGTACCAGCATATTTAATAGAATTTGTGCAATGGACTATGGTTCAAAATTTGTTTAGTGTTTTTGATGCTTGCTTTTATACAGCAATTTACGCCAAGGGCAGATTAAGGGAAAACGCTATACTTGCACCAGCTATTGATGTGTTAATATTGCTGGCAGTATATATGTTATTTTATAATGGGTGTTCACCGATGGTTTTGTGTTATGCATTTACAATTATGGCATTTTTAGAAGGACTGATTGAAAAGCCTTTTATATTGTGTCGCTATATAAATTATAATGTTGGTGAAATAATACGGGTAGTAGTTAGATGTATGCTGGTTACTATAGCAGCTGTACCATTGCCGTATTTTATTGGGGAATACCTGGATGTTTTCAAGTTAAATGGTTTTTTAGCAGTGTGTATAGTATCAATTTTATCAGTAGGAACTTTTTCTTATATTGTTGGTATTAATAATAAAGAACGTTATGAAATAGCAATTTTATTTAAGGACAAATTGCATAATAAGATGAAAAAAGGAGAGAATAAAAAATGATTTCTGAGGAACAATTTATAAACGATTTGCAAGTTATGCTTAAAACAGAAGAAGTTATTACTATGGATATGGATTTGCTTGATATAGAATCATGGGATTCATTTAGTATGGTAGCATTTGTAGCTATGGCAGAAGAAAAATACAACGTAAAAGTTGATAAGTTTTCTGTAGCTGAGGCAGTATTAGTAGAAGATTTGTATGATGCAGTTTGTGCCTAAAATAATGTCTTTATGTTGGCTTAATTAAGGGAGGATAATGGAAGATGAAGTGCTTGGTAACAGATTATTTTGAAGAAACAGTCAATAAATTTGCTGATAAAATAGCTTTCGTTGATAAAAGTCGTGAGATAACTTTTACTGAGTTAAAAGACGAAGCTTTAAAAATAGCGACCGCCTTAATTCAAGAAAAATGCTTTAAAAAACCAGTTATGGTTTATATGGATAAAGGCATTGATTGTGTTACGTCATTTTTAGGTATAGCGTATAGTGGTTGTTTTTATTCGCCTATTGATACTACTATGCCTGAATCTCGCATTGCTAAAATTGTTGATACATTACAGCCAGCAGTAATTATTACCCATGACGCTGATAAAGATAGTGTCAAGTCATGGGCATCAAAAGCAAGGATAATTTCATTTGAAGAAATTATGGATACGGTTGTTGCTAAGGAAAAAATAGTTGAAAATGTAACAGAAAGAATAGCAGATACTGATATTTTGTATGCATTATTTACATCTGGTTCAACTGGCATCCCTAAAGGTGTACTTATTAATCATCGTAATGTCGCTGATTATGTAAATTGGATTATAGGTACTTATAATATAGATGATAACACAGTTATTGCTAATGAAGCGTCGTTTTATTTTGATTTATCAGTTCAGGATATTTATTTAAGTATATTTGCTGGTGCAAAAACTATTATTATAAGGAAAAAGTTGTTTTCAGCACCAGTGCGGGTATGGAAAATATTGGAAGAATATGGAGTTAACACTTTTTGGTGGGTACCATCTATGTTATGCTTATTTGCTAATATGGATATACTTTCGCATGTTAAAAAATTACCATTAAAGGAAGTATTTTTCTGTGGGGAAGTAATGCCGGTTAAACAGTTAAATTATTGGCGTAAATATTATCCGAAAACTAAATTTGTCAATCTTTATGGACCAACAGAATGTACAGTTGCTTGTACCTATTTTGATGTTGAGCGCGATTTTGCAGATGATGATATATTGCCGATAGGAAAACCATTTAAGAATGTGGATGCCATGATTGTAGATGAAAATGACAAACTTATAACGGAACCAGGCAGGGAAGGTGAATTATGTATTCGAGGAACGACTGTAGGTGCTGGATATTTTCGGAATCCTGAAAAAACAGCACAGGCATTTATTCAAAATCCTACGCATAATGATTATCCAGAAATTGTTTATCGTACAGGTGATTTGGTAACTTATAATGAACATTACGAACTAATGTATGTGGGAAGAATAGACTTTCAAATAAAACGCCATGGTTACAGAATAGAACTTGGTGAAATTGAAGCAGCGGCATCATCAATTGTTGAAATAGAATATAATTGCTGTATTTTTGATAAAGAGACTCAAGATTTGGTATTTATATATAAAGGAAATATCGAACCAGATACAGTTAAGGCTAAATTGACTGATAAATTGCAGAGTTATATGGTACCAACGGTGTACCATAAAAGGGAAAATATGTTGTTTAACCTTAATGGGAAAATTGACCGTAAAGCTTTGGGAAAAGAGTATGGTGTAAATTAATATATATAATAAATTCTGTTTGTAAAATGGTGTTGATGAAAATTGAAAGCAAAAGAGGCTGTCACCAAAGTGACAGCCTTGAAAGATGCAAATATTTTACTGTTATAAGGAAAGACCATTTTCCTTAGCAATGCGCTGGACTTCCTCGATTGAGGTGTTTGTTGCTTTAGCAATATCTGAATAAGGCATACGCATTGAAATAAGATTTTTTATGAAGGCAATGGTTGCGCTCATACGACCTT
>CAKURN010000054.1 GCA_934675695.1 uncultured Candidatus Melainabacteria bacterium
GACGTTTTGCGATATCCATAATCACATCCATATCACAAGGTTGTCCATATAAATGAACAGGAATAATTGCTTTTGTTTTTGGAGTGATAGCTGCTTCGATTTTAGAAGCATCAATATTGAATGTATCAGGGTCGATATCAACAAAAACAGGTTTAGCACCAACGATACCGATTGATTCTGATGTTGCAACGAAAGTAAATGCTGTAGAAATTACTTCGTCACCTTCTCCTATATCAAGGGCTCTTAAGGCCAAATGTAAAGCGTCTGTTCCGGAGTTTAGTGCAACAGAATGTTTTACATCTAGGTATTCGCACATTTCTTTTTCAAATTCTTTGTTGTTAACGCCTAAAATATAAGAACCGCTACGCATAACTTCCAAAACGGCTTTTTCAGCTTCAGCTGCGATTGTTTCGTACTGTCTTTTTGAATTAATTATAGGAATCTTCATCTTTTTCTCCTCTTGTTTGTATTTGTTATTATTATAGTAGCACAATTTTTGGTTTGTGTTTATTAAGAATAGATAAAGAAATTTATAAAAGTTCTACAATTCTTGGAAATTTTCAACGGCTTCTGAAGTTTCAGGTTTTAGAGTTTGTCCGATTGCTTTTTCCAAATTTGCTCTTGCTGAATTGTAATCATATATTGTTTGGAAGTAATTCAATTTCGCATTCGCAAGGGCTACTTGTGCGTCTTTTAACTCTATTACATCGCCATAACCTACTTTGTATCTGCCTGATGTAATATCATAGTTTTCTTGTGCTTTTTCCATTGCAACTTTCATAACGGGTATTCTTGCTTTTGCGTCTTTTAATCTGGTGTAGACTGTTTGGATTTCATAATATATGTCGTTAATTTGAGCTTTTGTGTCGAATTGCATTTGTTTGTAAGCAGCTTTTGCTTCTTTAATTTGGAGTCCTGTTTGGACAGGGTTTACGGTAGGAAATGTCAAATATCCGCCATAACTCCACCATTCTCTAGCTGTAAAACTATCTACACCGCCACGAGCGTAACTAGCTTGAAATTCCAAACTAGGAAGCCAAGTCTTCCAAGCCAATTTTACCATTTGATTTGCTTCATCAACATTAAGCATAGCACTTTTCAAGTCAGGTCTTGCTTCGTTTGCGATTTCTACTGCTTCTTTCATAGAAATTTTAACAGGTTCGTATTTTAAAGAAGTATCTACGGTATAAGGGTCTGAAAAAGGTAAACCTATTGCATTGTTGAGTTGAGAATAAGCAATATCAACATTGTTATTTGCAGAAATAAGTTGGCTTCTGGCATCTTCCATATTTGTTTGTGCAAACAATACATCGACTTTTGTTTTTGTACCAACTTCCCAAAAAGCAAGTGCTTGATTGTATGTTTGTTCGTATTGGTTCAATGTGTCCATTGCGACTTTTCTTTTGTCAAAAGCAAACAAAAGGTTGTAATATGCGTCTTTTACGGCACACAAAACTTCATTTACGGTTTTGTCTATTTGGGTTTTTGATTTTTCATAGTCAATTTTGTTGATTGTGTATTTGTTTTGCGTATAACCAAAGTCCCAAACGAGCTGTTTTACGCTGATTTGCCCAAGAGTGTATTTGTTGTAGGCTGCACCTTTCATATTCCTAATCATACTCAAATCGGGCATATTGTGATTCATAGAGCTTGTCCAATCGAGTCTTGGGGTGTAACCTGCAAGAGTTTCAAATTTTTGGTACTTTGCTTGTTCTGATTGAGCGTAAGCAGAGCGGATTTTTGGGTTGTTAATTAGTGCCAATTCTATGCAATCTGCCATATTTAATTCAACAGATTTTGCGACACTTCCTTCTAGTTTTATCAGTTTGTCTGATTTTTCGCCTACAGGCATATAGACATCTGTCGGGATTTTGTATTCTTCTTGAACTTTTTTTGTTATTTTGTATTGTTTTTTTGGTTTTTCGGCTTTTACTTTTGTTCTTTTGGGCTTATCTTTTTTGAAGATTTTTAAACCCTTGTCTAATTGTTGGCGAGAAACCGTATCATTACTCAAATCTTCTTGAGAAAATGCAACGTTAAAAGAAGACAAAAAGCACAATAACAAAAATAATGTTTTTATTGTTTTATTCACTTTTTATCGTTTCCTCCATCTTCTTTTATTATAGCCTGATTATTTTTTTTGTTCCATTTTTTGCTGGTTGCTTCTCTAAGACTCTGAATAATCACATAAAACGCAGGCACCATTATTGTACCAATGATTGCTGCTGCTGTCATGCCCCCAAACACGGTTACGCCTAGTGATTTTCTTGATTCAGAACCGGGGCCTACTGCAACAACCAAAGGAAGAATACCAAATATAAACGCCAAAACCGTCATCATTACAGCTCTGAATCTTATTGTGATTGCTTTTTCAGCAGCTTCAATAATACCGGAACCGCTTTCTCGTTCGGTTTTTGCAAATTCAATAATCAAAATCGCTTGTTTAGCAGCCAAACCAATCAACATGATTAAACCGATTTGTGCATACAAATCAAGTGACAACTGACTCCAAAGAGGAAATATTGCAAATACATATTGGAACAATACCGCCCCTAACATTGCAATCGGTGCAATTAACATAACACCAACCGGTAACATCCACGATTCATACAATGCAACCAAGAACAAATAAACAAACACTAATGACATAACAAGAACGATACCTGTTTGTCCTTGTGATTGAATTTCTTGTAGAGATGTTCCTGACCAAGCAAAATCGGCATCTTTTGGCAAGTTTTCTTTTGACAATTTTTCCATTGTTTTTAAAGCATCACCGGAAGACTGACCGGCCACAGGGTTACCTTGGATTTGAATAGAACGATACATGTTGAATCTCGTAATATCATAAGCACCCGTTGTAGGTTCAATTGTAATCAAACTCGACAATGGAGCAGATTTTCCATCTCCTGTTTTAACGTATACTTTGTCGATTGAATCAATCGCTGAACGATACTGTTCATCAGCCGACATCATAACCCTAAATACACGTCCATACAAGTTAAAGTCGTTTACATAATATGTACCAAATTGAGAAGCCAATGCCGTATAAACATCTTGGATATTTATTCCTAAAGCCATAATTTTTGCATAGTCAATTTTTAGCATTAATTGTGGAGTTTGAGGATTGTATTGCGTCATAACGCTTGTCAATTTTGGGTTTTGGTTTGCTGTTCTAATCAATGTAGAAGCCAAAGAATACAATTCTTCAGGAGTTCTTGAGGCTTTGTCTAACAATTGATATTCAAAACCACCAAACATAGATAAACCGCTGATCGCAGGAGGAACGAATGTGTATATTCTAGCGTTCGGGTAATTTAAAGCCAATTGGTTTGCACGTTGTTTGATATCTTGCAAACTCTTGTGAGAGGCTTCTTTCTTTTCTTTTGATAAAAAGATATATTTATACCAAGGAACAGAAAGTCTTGTTTTCCATTCGTCTAAATGCGTGATTAAAATTGCACTGTTTTGACCGTTGAAACCGCCTAAAGCAAGAACACTCTTTATTCCGGGGATTTTTAGAAATTCATTAGTCAATTCTTCAGTCAATTCACTGGTTTTTGATAGTGAAGTACCGTCTTTTAACAATACAGAAGTGAAAACAGAGCCGTTGTCTTCTTCCGGCAAAAATCCTGATGGAATTATTTTGAATATTCCAATCAACATCAAAACAAGAATAACATAAGTTATAATGGTTCTTTTTGGTGTTTCGATAAAGTATTTTGCCCCTTCGATAAAGCTCATTTTGGTTCTTTCAAACCATCTGTCAAATTTCTTTAAAGAAACGTCCCAGCCATAAGCCAAAAATTCACCCCAAGCTTTTGCTAATTCCAGTCCTTTTAGTTCTTTTTTGTCTTCCCAATAGCTGTTATATAGTTCTCTATATTTTTCATAGAAGCTTCTTTGGGGCATATCTTCTTTAGAACGCAAGAAAATTGCACACAAAGCAGGAGCTAAAGTTAAAGCCATAACAGTTGAAATACCAACAGAAACAGCAATTGTTATTGCGAATTGTTGATACATTTTTCCTGTAATTCCGGGGATAAAAGCAACAGGAACGAAAACCGCCATCAATACAAGAGAAGTTGCAACAACGGCTCCTGAAACTTCTTCCATAGAAATAATAGCAGCTTCTTTCGGTTTTAAGCCCAATTCAATATGCCTTTGTACGTTTTCAACAACAACAATCGCATCGTCGACAACTGTACCAACCGCAAGCACCAGTCCGAATAAAGTCAAAGTATTGATTGAAAAACCAAAAGCAGCAAAAGCAGCAAATGTACCAATCAAAGAAACAGGAATTGCAACGAATGGAATGATACTTGCTCTCCAATCGCCAAGGAAAAGATATACAGTTGCAACAACGATAAATACTGCAAGAACAATCGCTTTTACTACTTCTTCTAATGAATCTTTTACAGAATCTGTAGCGTTGTAGAAAACACTGTATTCTATGCCATCGGGGAAATTTTGTGCCAATTTTTCCATTCTTTTGTTACAAGCATCAGCAACAGCAATTGAATTTGCATAAGACAATTGAGTAACAGACATTACAGCAACTGAAGAATTGTCAACTTTTCCTTCTGTTACGTAGTTTTCACCCGCTAATTCAACTCGAGCTACATCTTTTACTTTTATTGCTTGTCCGTTAACGTCAGAGCGGACGATTACGTTTTCAAATTCTTCAACAGTTTTTAGACGCCCCGGGGTTCTTAATGTGATTGCCATTTCTTTTTTGTCTATGATAGGCTCGTTACCCAAAGCACCGGCTGAAACCTGAGCGTTTTGGGCATTGATTGCATTTGATACTTCTGATGGTGAAACATTCAATGCAGCAAGCTTTTGGCTATCCAGCCAAATTCTCATAGAGTAGTCTTTTCCACCAAAAACTTGAACTTCTGCAACACCATCAATACGTGATAATTCGTCTTTTAAATATATTGCAGCGTAATTTGATAAAGTAATCAAGTCTACAGAATTGTCGGGCGAATAAATACCATAATATAACAAACCGCCACCACCTGTGTTTTGCTTTACGGTCAAACCGTAACGAGATACGTCAGATGGAAGACGAGAAGTTACCAAAGAAACTTTATTTTGAACGTTTACAACGTTCATATTAGGGTCAGAACCTACTTCAAAATAAATATTAAGCGAATAAGAGCCGTCTTTTGAATCTGATGTCATATATAACATGTGTTCAACACCGTTTACGGCTGATTCAATCGGGGCTGCAACAGTTGATTCAATAACATCGGAACTCGCACCCATATATGTTGCACTAACTCTTACTTGCGGAGGAGTAACGTTTGGGTATTGTTCAAGAGGAAGTTTGGTCATTGCGATTATACCAACGAGTATGATTACGATTGATATAACTAATGCAAATCTTGGACGGTCTATAAAAAATTTTGAATCTAACATATTGGTTCCTTTTGGGTTTTTGCTCCTGTCAAATCAGAGATTTGAAACGTCGCTATCGTTATGCTTAATCGTCAAAGTTCATCACTTTGCCGATTATCGCATCGGCTTCGCATTTTACTTCGCACAGTTTGTGGTTTTTTCCGCCTGTGAAATCAAAGATTTCTTCACTCCTTTCGCTTTCGCTCCAGTCGTAACGGCGGCTATCTAAGGTCTTTCGTAAATTAAATCTCAACGATTTAATTTACTTCGCACAGGTTTATTCTTCTTGCTTCACTTCGGTTTTCACTTTCATTTTTGGCATGATTTTTGTTATATTTGTTGAAATATATTTATCATCTTTAGTCAATCCACTTTCTATAATCCAGTATTTTTCATACTGTCCGTTGTCTTTAAAGTATTTTTGCTGAACGGTATTGTCTTTATCGACAACATAAACATATCTGCCTTTTGAATCTTGCAAAGCAAACTCCATCGGAACAACTAAAACATTGTTCTTTTGGTTAGAATAAACTTTTACTTTTACAAAATCTCCGGGGATTAAGAAGTTTTCATCATTTTGAAATGTTGCACGAAAATCGAGAGTGCCTGTTGTGTTTGAAATTTGGTTATCCCAAAAGTCCTGTACGCCTTTTATAGGGTATGTTTGACCAGATGGCAAAACAACTTCTACTTTTATTGGCTCATTGCCTTTTTTTGGAATAAAGTCTTGTTTTCTTATTTCATTAAACAATTTTGAATCAACGGAATATTTTACATAAATCGGGTTTGTCTTTGTGATTGTTGCGATTGCTCCGTTTGTAATTGTGACATAGTTTCCTTCTTGAATTTGAAGTGAGCCGATTCTGCCGTCTGTTGGAGCTTTTATTGTTGTGTAGCCCAGTTTTCTTTGGGCTTCTGCAACTGCTGCAGAGGCTGATTTTACTGAAGCTTGTGCTGCTAATTTGTCTGCATATAAACCATCATAAGTCGATTTTGAGATGTAATCTTTTTTAACCAACTCAGCTCCTCTATCATAATCACGAGTAGCCTTGTATAGAGTAGCTTTTGCGTTTTGCAACTGAGCTTTTGCGTCATTTAAAGCGTTTATGTATTGGGTTTGTTCGATTGTAAATAGGACTTGTCCTTTTTTTACATAATCGCCTTCAGAAAAATGTTTCTTTTGCAAATATCCTTCAATTCTGGCAACTAAATCAACTTTGTCCATTGATTGGACTCTGCCTGGAATTTCGATTGATTTGAATATTTCTTTTTCTTCTACTTGGTTTTGTTCAACAACGGGAGTTGAAGCAGCCTGAAGTTGTTTATTTCTTTGGATTTCATTGTATTTTGTAAACGAAAAGCGTATCAAAATGCATACTAATATTACTATAGAAGTTATAATTAGAGTTTTTTTCATAGTTAAAATTCTCCCCTGAAGTCTATTTTAGCTTAAAAGGCTGATAGTATAAATAAAAATCATATATTTGGTGTAGATGACTATTATATGTGCTAAATCTAATTTTACAAGAACAGTCTGAATAGACAAGAAACAAATTAACAAATCAGGTAATTTAAAAAATTTTAAAATTGAGATAATAAAATTACCCCTTTTTAAGATTAGAAAGGAGGAAATATGATAAAATACTTCCACTTTTTATATAGAAAAATGAAAAAATACGATAAAAACGCCCAAAACCCCTTTTATTACAAAAAAATAAATGAAATAAAAGAAGCGACTTACGTTTGGGTAGAAAAACCAAAAGGTGCGAATTAACGCACCTTTTACTTTAATATTTTAGCAAGAATTGAATTTATTTCTTCAAATTTTTCTTCAATTTCTTGTTCATTTCCAGAATTAAACGAGTCTTTTATGCAGTGAGAAAAATGTCCTTTTAGAATATCAAGGTTTATTTTTTTGAGAATAGAATTTGCAGCTAAAATCTGGTTGCTGATTTCGATACAATCTCTATCTTCTTCTACCATTTTGATTAAACCTTCTATTTGACCTTTTGTGGTTTTTAATAATCTCAAAGTTTTTTGTTTGTCACAGTGCATATTTTACCTTTTGAACAGTATATAAAAATACTATCACTAATCGTTATTCTTTACAATTTTTGCAGTTGTCTTTTTGGCAGTTGCAATCTTCGTCGCATTTTCCGCCGTTTTGGCAATCACATTTTTTATCACAATCGCATTTTTTGTCGCAGTTGCATTTGATTATTGCTTTTTTGTGGCAAGCACATTTGCAGAATCTTTTGCATTTTTTGTGACAAGTGCAGTTGCAGTCTTCTTTTGTGCATTCTTTTCCGTTGTGGCAATCGCAGTCGCAGTCTTTTACTTGTTCTTTGTGACAGTTGCATTTACAGTTTTCTTTTTGACAACCGCAATCACAAGCAGAAGCAGCGTTTGCACTGAATACCATCAACCCCATAAATAATAATCCTAAAAGTAATTTTTTCATTTTTTTCTCCTATTTTCTATTTTGTTGTATAGCTTCCAACTAATATATTGGGTAGTATTTAACACCCCCCTAGGGTATAGTCACAATATAAAACTAAAAAATTTTTTGTCAAGTGTTGAAAAAATCAAACCTGTGCGAAGTAAATGATTTGCGATGAGCAAAGCATTTACGTAGTCCCTAGATAGCCGCCGTTACGACTGAAGCGAAAG
>CAKURN010000055.1 GCA_934675695.1 uncultured Candidatus Melainabacteria bacterium
CACCTTTTTTCCTTATACATGTCTTATTATCGGCAAGATTGGGGTGGAACTTTAGGAAATGTAAAGAAGTGTGAAGATAATTTTATTCGTATTTAATACCAACTTCATCACATAGAGAATTGAAGTAGTTGACGCTTTCATATAGAGCGTCTTTATCAAATATTTCAAATGTTATAGATGGATAAAGCTGTATTTCTTTTAATGTTAAAAGGATTTTTTTGATATCAATATTGCCTTTTAAAAGACTGGAGTGCGAATCTTCGTCTTTGTAGTTGTTGTGAAAATGCATATGTTTAAGCATTATGCCGTATTCTTTTATCCAATATGACACATCTAAATCAGAATGCAGATTGCAATGACCTATGTCTATTGTTGTACCCAGATTAGGCGAATTTATTGCTGCGACTAAATTTCTGATTAAATCGGGATTTGGCTCGTGGACGTTTTCTATAGTTGCCATTATGCCTGATTTTTCAAATTCTTTTATAAATTCTTTGTAAAATTCAACATTTTTCAAAAAATACATCTGCTGATACTGTCTTTGTTTTAACAAATTGTTGTAACAAGTATGAAAAACAACGGTAGAAACATCAAAATACTGAGCAAGCTCCAAACTCTGATAGTATCTTTTCAAGCTGACAGAAGCAATGAGAGGGTCTTTTGCTGCAACATTAAGATTAGAAAAAAATCCATGGAGTGTGAGTTCTCCTTCAAAATCGTCTAAGACTCTTTTGTAGTCGATTTTTCGTTGTTTAAAATTTTCTTCTATATCTGCTAATTTTCCAAATCTGGAAATTTCAATCCCGCAATTCAGTTCGTTTGCGATATCGACTGCTTCTTTTATATCGTGATAAGCAACTGTAGATGAGATGAATCTTTTTAGTTTCTTTGTCATAGTAGTTTTATTATAGCTTAAAAAAACAAAAGGTGCTAATATAATAGGCAATGTATATTGTAGAATTGTTTTTCAAATTAAAAGAAGATTTTAAAAACGGAAAATTTAAAAAGCAACCAAAAAAACAAGAAGAACAAGAAGAAAAATGCTCTCATCTTTTTGTGCCTATTGATTCGACAGGTAGGATTCTTGCTTGTTCAAAGTGTGGAATGATATACAAACTCAAAAAGAATGAAGTAAATCCGTTTTTGAAATAATTTTCAACCAAATTTATTATTTTTCAAAAATAATCAGAAAAAATCTTTTTTTTTCCAAAGCTTTATAATAAAATGTTCAAATGGAAAAAACATTTAATTTAAGTTTCAAGAAAAACAGTGTAGAAAAATTACTTTTGAATTTGGACCAAAACCCTTATTCTCAAAAGAACAAAGACTTTAGATATACTTTATCATTAATTTATGAATTAATAGAAGAAGAATTTGCAGACACATTTGACACAAAAAACCCTATTCTTCGCCAAACAGAGATTTATTTGGATATTGATAGTGCCAGTGCTTCTATTTTTATCACACCGCCATACAATTTTGACTATTATTTAAAACAAAAAGGCTCACTATACAGACTTCGCCCTGAATATAGAAAAGACGAATACGGCTACAAAATCAGTCTGGATATGTTTTTTGAATATTTTACAGGGGTAGATGAGAGTTTGGATTTGTCTGATTGTTCCAAAAACTACCAATTTTATTTCAATTTAGTTCAATTTGTTAAAAAAACAGTCGAAAAACTTCACTTCATTCCTGCGGTAAAATTCAGAAAAGACACGTTTAGTGTGTATTATGAACCATATTTCAAAAACAAAGACTATGTAAAAGCATACGTCGAAATCGTTGAAAATGACGTATTAGATTCAGAAACAACAAAAAAACTAATCGAAAGATATCTGAATTACTTGATTTTTACGTTTTTGAACGTAAAACACTATCGTTTCAAAGACCTAAAATCAGCACCATTTTTGGTTAAAAATACTCTCCAAAAACGACTCTACAAAGGAAACGACCTAGCGTCCGATATTCAGTCTTGGTTTGATGAGATGAGTTTGGGGGCTTATGATATTATTCCTGTCTTTAATATTGAACAATTGACAGATGAAAAATTCTTGCTCAAGATTCTTGCAAAAGACAAAAACAAAAACGAAATCATTCAATTAGAAGATTTGAATGATGAACAAAAAATTCTAATCGAAAAACAAATCAACTGGGCGACAAAATACATAGAAGACCTGGAAGATGTGACGATGGAGTTGGATTTGTCGGGTGTGTATAAATTAATCACTCAAATATCATACTATTTGTCACAAGCAGGAATGGAGGTTAATCTTCCTGAGGGCTTGAATAACGTGATTATTCCAAGAGCTTCGATTAATGCAACAATAAAAGACAAACGTCTGCAAGATTTGAAAGATTTGCTTGCTAATCCTACAGGTTCAACTATTTCTTTAGCTGAAATTATGAATTTCAAAGTCGAAATTGCTCTAGGCGACAATGAAAAAATTTCTGCAGAAGAATTTAGACAACTGGCGAAAAATTCCCATGGATTAATAAAATACAAAGAAAAAGAAATTTTAATCGATAAAGAAGAAACAGAAAAACTTCTTGCAAAATTGGAAAAACAGCCTAATTTGACAGTTGATAAAATGCAATTACTACATAACGCTTTATCTGGAAAAATCGACGAGTATGATTTTGATTACGATGAAGCATTTGCAAAAGTTATTTCTGATTTTACAAAAGTCGAAGACATAAAACTGCCAAACGACCTGAATGGTACACTTCGTGCTTATCAAGAAATAGGCTACAGATGGCTATATACAAATATAAACAAAGGTTTTGGCTGCTGTATAGCTGATGATATGGGTCTTGGTAAAACAATACAAGTAATCAGTTTGATTCTAAAATTAAAAGAAGAAAAACGTCTGAAAAAACCTGTGCTTGTTGTATGTCCAACGACTTTGATGGGCAACTGGAAAAGAGAAATGAACAACTTTGCTCCATCATTAAAGACTCTTACGTATCATGGCTTTAATCGTGAATTTTCAACTGATTGCGACGTGATTTTGACGACTTATGCGATATTGAGAATTGACCTTGAAAAATTCCAAAAAACAAACTGGGATTTGTTGATTATAGACGAAGCTCAAAATATCAAAAATCCTTCTACTTCGCAAACGCAAGCAATAAAAGCGATAAAAGCCCAAATGAAAGTCGCAATGACAGGTACTCCTGTAGAAAACAGATTGTCTGAGTTGTGGTCAATTTTCGATTTTATAAACAAAGGCTATTTGGGTTCTTTGACCGATTTTTCAAAAAACTACTCAATTCCTATAGAAAGATTTAAAGAACTCACTCGTGCTGCAAAACTTAAAAAAGCAATCAGTCCTTTTATGCTTAGAAGATTGAAAACTGACAAGACAATTATTTCTGATTTGCCGGAAAAAGTGGTCTTAGACGATTTCTGTTACTTAACAAAACCGCAAGTTGCTCTATATGAAAGGATTTTGAAAGAATCAATGGAATCTATTTCAAAATCTGAATCAAAAATGAACAGACGTGGTGCGATATTCAAATTGATTACCAATTTGAAACAAGTCTGCAATCACCCTTATCACTACCTAAAACATGGTGATATGTCAGCTAATGCGTCCGGAAAAACTCAAAAACTGGTTGATATTTTGGGAAATATTTTAGACAACAATGAAAAAGTTCTTGTTTTCACTCAATACAAAGAAATGGGTAATATCCTAGAAAACATCATTGCAGAAGAATTTAACAGAAGTCCTTTGTTTTTCCATGGAAGTTTGAATGTAAAACAAAGAGAAGAAACCATAAAAAAATTCCAAGAAGATATGGAAGAAAGAATAATGATTTTGTCGTTAAAAGCAGGTGGTTTGGGGCTTAATTTGACCAGTGCATCTAATGTTGTGCATTATGATTTGTGGTGGAATCCTGCAGTAGAAGACCAAGCAACAGATAGAACCTACCGTATCGGACAAGACAAAAACGTTATGATACACCGTTTTATTACGCTTTCAACTTTTGAAGAAAAAATCGACAAAATAATAAAAGACAAAAGAGAACTGGCAAATGCTGCTGTTTTTGAGGGCGAAAAAACAATAACAGAGTTGTCTGATGATGAGATTTATGAAATCTTCTCTCTAGCTTAATATTTCTTTATATAAGTGTTAGAAAATGTTTTCTTTTGGAACTATATCAATGTAGGTACTGAAAGGAACAACGACAATGTTACCCCAACATCTTACTCTGCTATTATATGATGCAAAAATCCAAGATGATACTTCGTCATTGCTTTCTTTGTCAATGGGAAGCAGATTAAAGGCTAAACAATCTTCTAATAAAATTTCTCAAATCCATGCAAAATATTCTCAAGAAGAATCTCAAATCCAAAACCAAATAAATGAAGTTTCAAAATCAAGAAAAGAAGCTTCATCGGTGGATAATGAAGAATCAGATTCAAATTCTAGAGCTGAACTTTTGGCTCAATATGAAGAATTAAAAGACGAGCTGAAAGATTTGAAAAATGAAGAAGATACAGAAGTCCAAAAAGTAGAAGATGAAACAACTGCCTATGAAAATGATGTTGAAATACAAAAAACTACAATTGAAACTGATTTACAAGCAACCAGAGAAGATAGAAGTGCTATAAAAGACAATTTAGACCAAAGCATTGAAGATAGTTTCGGTTATTTCAGTGATTAATAAAATTAGTTAAAACCGCTTGAAAATTCAAAAGCGGTTTTTATTTTTTTCTTTTTTAAAAATTAAAGTTTTAAAAATTTGTGCCGATACTGTTTCTAAAATTAAAGAGGATAAAATTGTGTTTAATTTAAAAAATGATTTCTTTTTGAATAGTGTCGGGGATTTAATTAGTGCAACTTCGGTTAACAGTGAACATACGATATTGATTGTAGATGATGAGATAAACAATCTTCAACTTTTAAAAAGAACTTTTCGAGGTAAATACAATATTTTAACGGCTTCTAACGGATTAGAGGGATTAGAAACTTTAAAAAACAACATAAATGACGTTTCTTTAATTGTTTCTGACCATAAAATGCCCATTATGGAAGGGACGAAATTTTTAGAAGAAGCGAACAAAATCGCACCTGATGTAATAAAAATTCTTTTAACGGGTTTTTCTGATGTAGAAATTATTACAGATGCTGTAAACAAGTGCAATTTGTTTCAATATGTCTTAAAACCCTTTAACCCTGATGAATTGCAAGAAGCAATCAGAAACGGATTGAGCAAATTCGATCTTGTTTCTTCAAAATCTTTGATTTTAAAAGATTTGAAAGAATTGTTCTACAAAACAATAAAATCAATAACATCAGCATTAGATGCAAAAGACCCTTACACCCATGGTCATTCGATGAGAGTGACTTTGTATTCGATTATTTTGGCAAAAGAACTAAATGTGCCTGATTGCCAATTAGAATCTATAGAAACAGCAGGTTTGTTGCACGATATCGGAAAAATCGCTATTCCTGAATCGATTTTGTGCAAACCGGGGCGTTTGACTGATGACGAATTTGTGATTATGAAGACTCATCCTATCAATTCTGAACGTCTTATTTCCAGTATAGAAAGGCTTCATAGTATTTCTCCGGGGGTAAAACATCATCACGAACGTTGGGACGGAAAAGGATATCCTGACCATTTAGAAGGCGAAAACATACCTTATGCGGCTAGAATAATTGCAATTGCTGATACGTATGACGCTATGACTTCTACTCGTTCGTATAGAAAAGCTCTTGACCATGAAGTTGCAATAGCAGAAATAGAAAAATGTGCCGGAAGCCAGTTTGATCCTGTTTTGGCGAAAAAGTTTGTTGAAATACAAGACATAATTAAAGCAGCAAAAGAAAACCCTGAAGAATATTATTTGAAATATTCTACTTTATATAAAGAAATAAGCTAGAGTTGTTCTCTTACTAATTTTATCATTTCAACAAACCTCTTTGACAGTTCGACTTGTGAAATTTTCATTTCACGAGCAGTTTCTGTTTGGTTTAGTCTTTTTATATAACGATACAGAAAAATCTCAAAATAGCGTTTGTTTGGGTACTGTTCTTCTATTGTTTTGATTATTTGAATTAATCTGTCTAAAGTATGTTCTGAAATTCTTTTTTTGGGATAAAAATTTGCAGGGTCAATCAAAGTATCTACTGCGTCATATTTTTCGCTTCGTTGTATTTCTTCTTTTAAATTTATTATGTTGTCAGTGTTTCTGGTTCTTGAGATTTCTTGTCTTATGCTTTCTCTTTCTAGAAAAGGTGTTTTTTTGACGCTAACAAATTCGCTGTGCGGTTGAAATTCTAGTGATTTTTTTGTGTTTTTATTGTTAAAACGTTGTTTTTCTTTGATTATTTGATCTAGACAGTTGTCACAAATGACCGCCAAATGGCGTTTTAGACGTTTTGTGTCACGAATAGCATCAATAATCAGATAAGATTTTTTGTAAATTGCTTCAATAAACAAATCCATAAGCTCCTCGTTGCCGAAGTATTTAGGATTTTCTTTGATGACGGATACAATTAGACTTTTGTGTTCAAGATTAATTTGCAATTTTTTCATTTCCCAAGCCTTTAATAAAAATATTAATATAAATGTCGAAAATTTGACACTTTTTATTAAGATATTGAAATATTTTCTATATGTAAATTTTTGTAACAAAAATTTTTTTGTGAAAAGTGAACTATTACAAAAATTTTAGGGCAAATTGTGTATTTTAGTAATATTTTTGGACTTATGGGTATTTAGATATATAATATAACTAGATAATTATCGTTCTTAGACTTGGATTAATGAAACTGAAATATATAAAGACACTCGTATTTTTTGTATTTTTGTCCTTAATTTTAGGGCAAAACAGTTTTGCATACGACCAAATCGCCCCATCTGACGCTAGACGTGTCGATATTACTACATTAAAAAAAGTTAAAGAAGTAAAAACGATATTTAAAAAGAAAGAAAAAACCGAACAACAAACAGAACAACAAATAGAACAAAAAACAGAACCCAAAAAAGAATTTAAAATACAAAAAGCAGAAACAGAACCTGTATTTGAGTTTGATGATGAAGAAACAGAAGTTTTTTCCGGCAGAAAAGATGATTTAGGAAAATATAAAAAAGAAAAATCTCAAAAAACAAGAGCGAAAAAAGATTTCTTTGGATTTTTGAAAAAAAACAAAAACAAACAGAAGAAAAAAGAAGAAACTCTAGAACAAGAAGACTCTACAGATATTTTTTCTGTTGACGAAGATAGAACCTACATAAACGATACAGACCTTGTTTATATACAAGAAATTGAAATTTACGGGAACAATCTTCTTGATACAAATTACATAAGACAACAATTGTCTTCAAAAGCAGGCGAACAGTACGTTCGTTCAGAAGTTTCAAGCGATCTTAGAAAACTGTATTCTACAGGATATTTTACTCAGAATTTAAGAGCGTTGCCGATTAAAATTGATGATAACAACGTAAAATTAAGAATAATTTTAGAAGAAAACCCTCCTATTGCAGGTTTTAATATTGTTGGTGTAAACAGTATTAAAAAAGACGAAATTATGCAAATTGTAAACGAATACAAGGGCTTACCTCAAAATATCTTAAATATAAATAAAGCAATTGAAGAAATTCAAGATTTGTATTCAAACAAAGGCTACATTCTGGCTCGTGTAACAAAAGTTTCTGATGATCCGGATGGATACGTAAATATTCTCGTTGACGAGGGGATAATCGGGGATATCATCGTTGATGGTAACAACAAAACTCGTGATTTTATCGTAAAAAGAAACATATTCTTGCAACCGGGTTCTGTATACAACGAAAACACCATGCGTTCTGATATTTTGAGATTGATGGGAACATCAGCTTTTAAAGATGTACAAAGAGAACTCAAAAAAGACGAAGAAACGGGACTTTATGATGTTTATATAGCTTTAGAAGAACAAAGAACAGGAAAAATTTCTTTAGGGGTAGGTATTGAT
>CAKURN010000056.1 GCA_934675695.1 uncultured Candidatus Melainabacteria bacterium
CAACCAAATCAATGTAAGCATAAGTGAAAAACCAAAATACCACTCAAAATATTTTGGTGCAAAAGAGTTTGCTGAAGTTTCAATATTGTCAAAATCAATAATGAAATTTAAAGCAGCGATAACACATATAACAAAGCTTACAACAATTCCTACTATTCCACCGTTAAAAATTGTCATAGGGTGATTAAGCAAGGCTGCAATAAAGCCTACAAAATAAAATATTGCAATCGCAAGAGTAGAAACCATAACTACTTTTTTGAATTTCTCCGTTGCAGTGATTATTTTTGCTTTGTATAAGCCAAGCATTACAAATAGCACAATTAATGTTATAGCAACTGCATTTAATACAATTCCATTCAACATGCTTTCAAAAGCAAAACTTACCGAACCCAAAACCAAACCTTCACATAGGGCATAAGCAGGGGCAGTTATTTTTGAGGTATTTGGTTTAAATATTGTAAACAAACACAAAATAAAACCACAAATAACACCGGCAACAGCAAGCAATTGAGCTTTGTCTGCAAAACCTTTTGCAAGCAAATCCCAAGTAAAATAACCACTCATTGTAACGAGCAACAAAAGAAATATTGTTTTGTTAATGACACCCTGTAATGTCATTGGTTCATCAGATGCAATGGCATCATTTAATATTCTGTTGTTAAACATTGGATTTGATGACATATAAACTCCTTCATAAAATACATTTGAATTATACAATAATTTTAAGTTAAAATAAAGCTATGAATAAAATCGGTCTTACGGGTAATATTTCTTCCGGCAAAAGTGAAGTTGAAAAAATAATATCAAACCTAGGCTACAAGGTTATTGATTTAGATAAGGTTGTTCACAATTTGTATGATGAAAGTGATATTAAAGAAAAATTGTATGAAACTTTTTTAACTTCAAATAGAAAAGAAATTGCAAAAATTGTATTTAATGACAAAAATAAATTAAAAAAATTAGAAGAAATTATTCATCCTATATTAAAAAAATATATACAGAATTTGGATAACAAAGAAACAACTTTTGTTTCTGGGGCTTTATTGTATGAAGCTCATTTTGATGAATTGTTCGATAAGATTATTTTTGTTGACGCTAATCTTGATATCAGATTAAAAAGACTAATGAAAAGAAACAATTTAACTAAAAAAGAGGCTCTAAAAAGGATTTTAGTACAAAATAGCGACAATATAAAAAAAGCCGATTATGTAATTGAAAATAATTCTAATTTAGAAGAATTAAAACAAAAAGTAACGGTTCTGATATCAAAAATTTTGAAATAAATAATTTTATATTATAATTTTTTTATGAAAGAAAAAATTATAGCTGTTGTTGGCAGACCCAACGTTGGAAAATCTACTTTAGTAAATAGAATAGCTGGGAAAAGACTCTCTATTGTTGATGATAAACCCAATATCACTAGAGACAGGATATATATTGATGCTTCTTGGCAAAATAAAAAATTTATTTTGATTGATACAGGCGGTATTGTTGAAGGAAATAATGACGAATTTGTTGAAAATATTAACAAACAAGTTGATATTGCAATAGAAGAAGCTGATTTGATTTTGTTTTTAGTTGATGTTAAAACAGGTTTAAATCCTTTTGACTATGACATTGCAAACAAACTTCGCCAATCAAAAAAAGACGTTTTGCTTGTTGTAAACAAAGTTGATTCAAAACACCAATTCGATTTAGCAAATGAATTTTGGGCGTTAGGATTTGACAATATGCATTTATTATCCGCTCTCCATGGTGATGGTGGTGTAGGGGATTTGCTTGATATTATTACAAAAGACATAGTGCCAGTTGATGAAGAACAAAAAAACGACAAACAAATCAAAATTGCAATAATTGGAAAACCAAATGCAGGCAAAAGTTCTATTTTAAATAATCTTCTAAAAAAACAACGTGCTATTGTGAGTAACGTTTCAGGTACAACCAGAGATATAATTGATGAAGAAATAGTCTTTGAAGATAAGATTTTTAGGTTAGTCGATACTGCAGGGATTAGAAAAAAATCAAAAGTAGACTATGGTGTTGAAATGTTTGCTGTTGATAGAGCAATTAGAGCGATTAGAGAATGCGACGTTGCACTTTTGGTTATTGATGCAGTTGAAGGACTATCAGACCAAGACAAAAAAATTGCATCAATTGCTGAAGAAGCAGGCTGCGGTTTGATTTTGGCTTTTAATAAATGGGATCTAATTAAAAATACTCAAACTCATATCTATGAAAAAGAAATCGAAAGAATTGCTCCATTTTTAAATTATGCAGAAAAAATATTTATTTCTGCAAAAACAGGTCAAAGACTGGATAATATATTTAAAACAGCTATTAATGTTCAAGAAGAAAGACAAAAACGTATTTCGACCGGACTATTGAATAAAGTAATAAATGAAGCATACTGCCTAAATCCTCCATCATCAATTAAAGGCAAGACTCTTAGATTTTATTACACTACACAAGCAAAAAATGAACCTCCGACTTTTGTTATTTTTATTAATAACAAAGACTTAATACAAGACCACTACAAGCGTTATATTCAAAAAAAACTCAGAGAGAACTTTGGCTTCAAAGGTACTCCGATAGTAGTTTCTTATAGACCAAAAGGTGATAAATAGGGAGTTAAAATGGAAAATATAAATTTAATTTTTTTTATTAAAATATTTATTGATATAGTCTTTGCTTATTTAATCGGTTCAATTCCAACCGGCTACTTAATTGTAAAAACAAAAACAGGAAAAGACATTAGAACTGTTGGTTCCGGTTCTACTGGTGCAACAAATGTTAAAAGAGTCTTAGGTAAAAAGTGGTTTTTTATAGTTATGCTTTTAGATGCTTTAAAAGGTGCATTGCCTGTCGTTTTTGCCAGATATTTTACATTAAATTCTGATTCAATCGGACTATTTCCTGTGATTGCTGCAATATTTGTTATTATTGGTCATTCCAAACCTATATTTCTTCAATTCAAAGGCGGAAAATCGGTTGCTTCAGGCGTTGGCACAATTTTAGCTTTAAATCCTTTAGTTGGGCTATCTATTGCTTTGATTTGGGGGATCATAACATATATCAGCAAATACGTTTCTTTGGGTTCTATTATTGCACTTTGTATTTCACCAATATTGATGTATTTCTTTAAAAATCCCATTTGTTATGTGATTTATTGCCTTATTGCTGCAATTTATATTGTTTATTTGCATAGAGAAAATATAAAAAGATTAATTAAAGGCGAAGAAAATAAAGTTAGATAATTTATTTCAAAAATTCATCTACAATTTCTACATTTTCGATTTTCTTTCCAACTTTTTTTGAAAATGTTGATATTCCATAGTCTTTCAACTCTTGAGTAACTTTAAATATTTTGCTATCAGAGATGAATTTTTCGTATTCTTTTTCAAATGACAAATTGAATTCTGATACAATTTTTTTCAAATTTGCCATATTTTTAGAATGTTGTGCAATCAAATTGTATATAATTTCAGCTTTTGAAATGATGTTTTCTATGTTGTTATTTTGAATTGTGTTTGCCCAAATTTCTTTTGTCAATCTAATAGAAGTTAAAATACCGGAATTTCCAACTATAATTATGTTTTTGTCATAAGCATTTTTTATAACAGATAAAAAGTCATTGTCTGTATAAATCAATGTAATTAAGGGTTCCAGAGGTATATACATAAAAACAAAATTAGGTTGAATTGCATTGAGTGCTGTTTCATATTTTTTGTTTGATAAATTGTTAATAGTTGAATTTATATCAGAAATTAATTCTTTTTTTGCTATATTTTCAAATTCTGTATCTATTTTTTCTTTATATGTAACAAATTTTTCTAAATTTAATTTGCAATCAATTAAAATTGAATTATTGTTTGGCAAATTAATCAAATAATCAGGTTTTATTGTTTTGTATTCATTATTTTTTGTCACAAATTGTTTAACATAATCTACATTTTCGTTTGGAAAACAGACTTTTAATATGTTTTCTAGACATTCTTCTCCGAATTTACCTTTTATGTTTTGATTGGTTGTTAGAGTTTTTGATAGGTTTTCGCTTGATTTTAAAACAGTTTTTATTTCTATAGAATTTTGTTCGTTTAAATTTTTCAATTCATCTATAGATTTTTTAAAATCTAAAATTAGAGTTTCAAAAAAAGTTAACTTTCTGTTTTTTAAAAAAATAATAGAAACTAATACTCCTGCAAAAAACCCTAAAATTGCGTATGTAAAACTATTCACAACTCCTCCTTTGTAGTTAGATTTGATTATAACTTTTTTTTAATAATTTTGCAATTTTGAAAAAATAATATAAAATTGTATGAAAGGGGGTATTTTGAAAAAGTTACTTGTTTTATTTTTGTTTATAACTTTATCTATATTAAAAGCGTCAGCAATAGACTGGCAGCCTGTATACTTAAATGGACAAATCTGCACTTATATTGATTCTGATAGCATAGAAAAAACTGATAAATACTATTTTTATAATATAAAATTTACAACAAGAGAAGGCGATAATTTGGTTATTACATTGCAATCTTCTCTTTCTTCTCCTTTTTCTGCTAGAACAAAAATCTATTCTCTAGATGATTATATGTCTTTAAAAGGCAATTATGAACATACAAAAGACAACCAAAAAGAAGACCTGGAAGCTGTTACTTATGGTTCGATTGTTAGTGCAGCATACAAATATGTAAAAATAATAGACATTGCAAAAAATAACAATTCTATAATAATAAATGAAGAAGAATAATGCTAAAAAAGTAATAATTTTAGGTGCAGGCCCTAGTGGACTTTCTTTGGCGTACAATTTACTAAAAATGTCAGGCAAATTTATTCCGATAATAATCGAAAAATCTTCTAGAATCGGTGGTTTGGCTGCCAATTGTTACTTTGATGAATTTGGTGTTGATTTTGGCGGTCATAAAATTAATGATTTTACAAAAATACAAAAAAACTTTAAAGAAATTTTTCTTTCAAGTGATTTTTCAAAAAACATATTCAAAAATCAAAACAACTTTTCAATTTTAAAAGATAGAAAAATAATTCAATACTCTTTAAAAAATATCATTAAAGAATTGGGTATAAAAAATTCTTTTGCTTTTCTTTTTTCATATTTTTCATCAATGATATTTAAAAAAGATTTTAAAAATTTAGAAGATTATTTGATTTTTAAATATAGCAAATTTGTTTATGAAAATTTCTTTAAATATAGTATTTCTAATTTCTTAAATACAGATTTAAGCAATGTTTCTAGTGATTTTTCTTTTTCGTTTTTTGAAAATCTTTCTTTTAAAAAAAACGAGTTTTATTATCCAAAATTTGGCTATAGCGAACTTTGGAGTAAAATCGCTGAATATATAATAAATAAAGGTGGAGAAATTATTCTAGATTCTGAATTTTGCGATTTTAAGTATGAAAAAAACATAATTTTTAGTGCATTATACAAAAATAACGGCTCTATTAATGAAATAACCGCCGATTATTTTGTTTCTTCCATTCCAATAAATGAAATAATTCGAGCAATCGATGCTCCGTTTAATATTAAACAGTACGGGCTGAATTTAAAGTATTTAGATTTGTTAACGGTTAATTTTTATTTAGAAAAAGATAAAATTAACCAAGATTTTTTAAATAATTCAAGCGTTTATCCTATTAACAAAGATTCAAAAATCTTTAAAATTAATATTTTAGACAATTTTTCTCCATTTTTGAATGCTGACTTTAGAAACAAATGTATAGTTTCTGCTTTAATTACCGACAAATGTGGTGAAATGTTAAAATTTTCCGATAGTGAAATAGTAGAGCTTGCAACAGACGAATGTGCAAAATATAATTTATTTTATAAAAGCGACATTTGTAAAACTTCTTTTTTAAGAGTAAAAAATGCACTTCCTTTATATATAGACAACTATAAAAACATAAACAAAATATATGAAGCAATCTCAAATTATAAAAATTTATTTACCATTGGTATGAATGGGCAATTTAAAATCTTAAATACAATTCAATCAATGGAAAGTGGTTTAAATATGGCACAAACGATAATGGATAAGGGTTAAATATGACAAACAAATGCTCAAATTGTGGTTTTGAATACGGTGAATTTGATGTATATTGTGCAAGATGCGGACACAAAATAGACAAACAAAAAGACTTTCAATCAACTGCTCAAGAAGTCTATGACAATTTTATAAACAATACCGAATTTAACAACGAAACAAATGCAAAGGCTTTTGAATTTTTTTCAAAAAGAAAAGAATACCAAGCAAATATCTTTGATGCATTTTCTGTAATGTTCATTGTGAGCATTGTTTTAACTGTATTAGTATTTATGTTGTCAAACAAACAAACAGAAACTAGACAATATCTCCAATACAAAAACTACATCGCAAAACCGTCCTTGATACCAATATTAGAAAATTCCGACACAATCGAAAATTTTAGTAAAAACATTTCTGACAACGAATATTTCTTAAAACTATATTTAAAATACTCAAAAGATGACAATGAAAAAAAAGAACAAATTTTTTCATACTATATAAATGAATTATCTAAATTCAAAAATATAACAAATGAATACTTATTGAGTGAAAAACACCCTGAGTGCCAAAAAATATCTGATATAAATACAGAAAAAAAATGTAGTAGCTATTTTAACAAACAGTTGAGAAACACTGGAGTAAAAGCATATTCATACAAAAACACTATATTTTTGTATCCAAATAAAAAATTAATCGCAAAAAAATACTCAAAATTAGTTTCACCTTCAATGAAAGACTTTTTAAAATTAGAAGCAAAATACAACGAGCCGACTTCTTATGATGGTATTTTGATGCAAAAACCAATAAAATTGACAAACAAAATCGGTAAATATGAAGTTTATTACAATAATCAAACTGATCTTATGATTAAAAAAATTCTTGAAAGAATTTTGTATAACGACACAAAACAGCTACTGTTTGCAAGAAATATCTATGCAACAACTACTCAAGAAATGCAACCGGCGTTTAAAAAATCATTTAATAACTACATTAGATTATACAAATATTCTCCTTTATCGTCTTTGTTTTTAAGTTATTTAGATAAGCAAAAAGCATATACAGATGAAAACTTCTTAAAAGACTACCCATACAAAATTTTTGAAGAAACATTTGATGATAATGTTGAAAATACTACTTTTAAAGATATTTTTTCTCAACTAAGAAAAAATATCGCATCAACCACTCCAAATGCTGAATTTGCTTATGCTTACAGTTTGTCTGATACAAAATGGCAAAAATTCAAACAAGGAATGGAACTTGGAAACAACAACTACATCATTTCTTATCCTGATGAAAATAACAACGTTACGATATACAATTTTGCATATTCTCCAATTCAAGAATTGAATATTCAAAGCAATTCGTCTTTGTTTATTAATTCTAACCAAATATATATCTACAACTATGACAAATTATCTATTGCAAAAATTACATTCAATGGAAAATTATTTAACACAAAAACGCTTAATTTAGCTGACGTTACATCGATTTTCCCCGGAATTAATGTAATAAATATCGATTCAACAAACGGTTATGATATTTATATTGAAAAAGAAAACAAAAATGCAAGTTTCATTATACTCTCAAGATACGCTCAAGGACTAAAGGACTATGAGCTATCACCTCTAAAAGAAGAAATAAAAACTTTAGCACTATCTAATATGTTTTCTGTAGATACAAATGAAGAAGTGGTTGTATCTTTCCACGACAAATCTCTCCCAAAAGAAGAAACATCGGAACAAAACCCAACATACAAAATACATATTTCGACTATAGGACAGCCAAAATCTTATCACAAAACCCAAAAAACAGATTTTACCGAAGAAAAAGTCCAAGAGCCTGTTGATGATTATGATGAAACAGAGCCACACAAACCAACTATAAAACCAAAAATCAACACTCTAGAAAAAGATGCTCTTATTCTTCC
>CAKURN010000057.1 GCA_934675695.1 uncultured Candidatus Melainabacteria bacterium
ATGTTTTAAATCAATTCTTGAAACTTCTTCATCCTATTATGCCTCATATTACAGAAGCAATTTGGCAAAAAATGCCAATCAAAAAAGACACAATTGGAATTTTAGCTTCTTCTTATCCAAAATATTCAGCAGAGTTTGATTTTAAAGATGACGCTCAAAAAATGCAAACTGTGTTTGATGCGATTAAAGCACTCAGAAATTTAAGAGCTGAATTTAATATTCCATTAGGTTCTAAAATCAACATAATAATAGATAACAACGAAGATTTGTACTCACAAATTATTCCTTATTTGGAAAAATTGGCAAAAGTCGATGATATCAAATTTGACAAAAATTCTCAAATCAAAAAAAGCGCATATTGTGTAGTAGGAGATACAAAAATCACAGTGCCTTTAGAAGATTTGATTGACTTAAATCAAGAAATTCAACGTCAACAGAAAAAAATCGACAAATTAGAAGCTGAGCTAAAATCAATTAATGCCAGATTAAATAATGAAAAATTTGTTTCTTCCGCTCCTGTTGATGTTGTAAATAAAACCAAAGAAAGAAAAGAAGAACTTGTTTCTGAAATAAATTTGATTAATGAAACTATCAAAAAACTATCTTAATATTTTAAATCTAATTTTATATTTTTGTTTGTTCTCAATGTTTGTTTTTGCATTGGGGACAAACTTTAATATGATTGATTTTGATATATTTAATCGATTGATTAATGGTGATTATTTTATTTCTCATCACAAATTACTAAATAACGATTTTTTGTCGTGTTTGGCTACTCATAATTCTTTTGATCCTGAATGGATAGTTAATATTTTGTTTTCTTTTGTATTAAAAAAATTTGGTGCTGTTGGATTAAATTTTTTAAAATGTTTGTTATTTTTATTTGCTTCTTTTTCACTTTTTTATTTTTCATTACCAAAAAAGAAACCTAATTCTATTTTTCTTTTATTTCCTATTATTTTTTTAGTTAGTGGCTCAATTTTTTATTTGAGATGTCAAATAGTAACTTTTATATTTTTGCCTATTTTTTTGTATTTTTTAGAAAAAATCAAAAACTCTCCAAAACCTAAATACTTTGTTTTTTTAATTTTGTTAAATCTTTTTTGGCAAAATTGCCACGGTGGTTTTTTGATTTCATTTATCATAATATTTTTGTATATATTGGGTGATTTATTTAACAAAAAACCAATAAAAAATTACTTAATATTATTCATTCTTTTGTTTTTTGTTATTTTAATTAACCCTTGGGGCTTTAATTATTACAATTTTATATTTGATTCTTTTACTGTAAATAGAAATTATATTGCTGAGTGGAAATCGCCTCTATTATTTAATATACAGGGTGCGAAAATTTATGTTTTAGCTGCATTGTGTAGTTTTATTTTTTTACTTAAAAAAATTACAACAAACAACAAAATTGATTACTGCCATTTGTTTTTAATTTCTTTCTTTTTTGTTTATTCTTTAATCTATTACAAATTTTCTTCGCTTTATATGATAATTTTAATTTTTTCTTTAATCAAATACAATTTAATTCCAAACACTAAAAAAGTCTTTGATATAGTTGTTTTTTCTTGCGTTTTTGTTTATTCTATAGTTGTATTTTTTAATATTCCATTTGAATATTCCCATATAAGAACAATTTCTCGAATCGTCCCTATTTATCCTGTTGAGTTTTTAAAAATAAATGAATTAAAAGGCAATATTTATGCACCTTTTGGTATTTCCGGCTATGTTGCATACAAAAACTATCCAAATTTAAAGATTTTTGTTGATGGTAGGCAAGAACAAATATTTTCAAAAGAAATTTTGTCAAATAATGTTGATTTTATGCATCAAAAAAACAACAAATTAATTGAAAATGTAAAAGTCGACTATTTTTTATGTCAAAAAGGTTTGCCTTTTGAAAATTATGTAAAAAACAAATACAAAAAAATCTACGAATATGGGCTGTATTCTATTTATTCTTCTGATTTTTCTACAAAAAATTACAAAATTCCCGATAAAGATTTGTTTTATTATTTAGATAATATTTTTGTCAAAAATTTTTAGTTGGTTATTTATTAAATCTTATTTTTAAAATATTTAAAAGTGCTTCAAAAAATATAGCTTTACTCATTTTCGATTTGCCAAATTTTCTATCTTCAAAAACTATAGGAAATTCTGTAATTTTAGCTTTATTTTTGTAGGCTTTATATTTCATCTCTATTTGAAAACTGTATCCTTTGGAAATAATGCTATCTAAGTCGATTTTTTCGATTATTTTCTTATTCCAACCGTTAAAACCGCCCGTCAAGTCATTTATTGGACAATTAAGAACAAATCTAGAATACATTGAGCCGCCTTTTGAAATTAAATTTCTCAAAAATCCCCACTCAACGACTTTTCCGCCTTTTATGTTTCTAGATGCTATTACTACATCGTTTTCTTTTAACTTTTCTATCATTGTTGGAAGATATTTTGGATTGTGCGAAAAGTCCGCATCCATCTCAATAAAATATTCAAAACCGTTTTCTATACCATATTTTATTCCATCGATATAGGCACTTGCAAGCCCCAATTTTCCCGGTCTTTTTAGAGTGTTGATGTTTTTATATAACTTTCTTTTATTTTCAACACTTTCTATTGTGCCATCATTGGAAGAATCGTCAACAATTAATATGGATAAATCGTATTTTGACGTTTCTTTTTCTATTTCATCTAAAAGAGAAGAAATGTTTTGTTTTTCGTTATAAGTAGGTATAATTAATAATATTTTCATCTTTTCTTAAAATCTATATCAGTGTCTAGTATTGTATCCATTGCGTATTGCTGGTCGATATTTACTTGTTTGTAGTGATTTTTTGCTAAAACTTTTTTTATATATAATCTATAAAACCTATCATCGTATATTAGTTTGTATTTATCTATATTTTCTTTAATATACAATTCATATAGCCAACCGTTTTCCACTAAAAGCATATCAGGTTCATAATCTTCTATGATTGGATTTTTTGATTCCATTTTGTACATAAAAAACATTACTCTATCAAATATGTCATAATCCCAGACTTGTTCTTGTCTTCCGTCAATAAAAATTTTGATATTTGGATATGTTTTGTATGAAATGTATGAACTATAAAAGTATGGCGAAAACATTTTTCCTTTTATATTGTTTTCTTTTAAAAATTCAACAAGATTAAATGGAAAAGAGCCCAGAGTTCTTTCTTTTAAAGAATTTGATATAGGAAACACCAAAATCAAATACAATGAAATAGCACCTATTAAAATATATATTAATGTATCTTTTAGTATTTGTACGTATTTTTGGCAAGTTTCATCAAAATTTATTTTTTTGTATATAAAATCAAATATTTTTTTAAATAAGAATATAAAATCATCATACAAATATATACCCGAACAAATGGCATAAATTGGAACATGTTTGTAATGCGACCAAGCTAAATAGTATGTAACCAGCAAAATCAGCATTTTTGAATAATTTATATTTTTAAATCTCTTTAAAATCAATACTACCAAATATAACAACATAGATAAGATTAGTATTGTCATAGTTTCTTTTTTGTATAAAAGATCATGTCCGATTAATGACTGCCACTCAATAATCCAACTTCTATCCAAAGTTGTGCTATGCAATAGAAACGAGATATATTTGTATCCCCAAGGGTTTATAAAAAATACTAAAAAAGTCGGTATTGTTATGTATAGAAATTTTTTTATCGGTTTTTTGTTTAAAATTCTTCCAACAATAAACAGAATTAAAATTCCAACACCTGCAATGCAACCGCCATGGATATTTAGCCACAATAACATTAAAAAAGGAATAGAAATTAAATAAGGAAGCGATTTTTTGGTGTCATAATTTTTTGATACCAATTCTAATATTGCTATAAAAATCGGTATCATCACATAAGTGAATAATTGACATCTTAAAAACATTCCGGAAGTTCCACCAATAAAAAGCAGAACTAAAGTTACAATAAAATATTCTAAATGCAGTTTTGAATATTTGTAATCGTATGTGCAATGCACACCAACTGTAATAAAAATTATTGATAACAAAATCAACAAAAATTTTAGAACCGTTACTGATACAAGAGAGAATTTATTTATAATCAAATACAAAAATGCACTCGAAAGCCACTCAGGATCGTACCAAGTATGAGTCGGTGTAAAAGATAATATATCTTTATACATCACGCTTCCTGTTTCTATAACATATTTGCCTTGAATTAATCTTGACCACAAGTCAAAATCAATGTTGTTTAATGCATTTGATAATCCATAAGTTATTAAAATTAATAATAAATAAAATAAAAAGACTTTAACCTTTGATAAATCTACATTTTTCATTTTATGATTTTATCATATTTTTTAATTTTCTTGAAATTTCTTAATATTTCACAACATTATTTTTCGTTTTTTAGTCCTGGTTCTAGACTTGAACCTGTTTTTAATTTTCTGAATAAAAATTGAACTTTAGGTAAAGCAATAGCAAGTAAAAAGCTACTGATTGCAACGTTTGCTATGATATTAAATGCTTTTGCTTTGTATGCTTTTTTGACAAAATTTTCTAAAGAATCTGATTTTTTTGAATCATTAATAAAATCTTTTATAGAATCGACAAATTCATTCACTTTTTCAATTTCAACGTATTTTCTAGGGTCTCTTATGTTGTTAGGCAAATACTTAACAAGTCCTTGTTCTTTTGCCATTTGTGAAAAAGTTGACTCAGGTTTTGTGTCAAAAAAATCAATAATTGCTTTTTCTGTTGTATCTTTCGGTAAAACAAATTTATTTTCTTTTATATCATTAATAAATGTTGGATTTTTTAAAATTTTTGGGTCTAATTGTGTATTTATTTTGAATATTTTTTTAGTTACATTATTCAAACCTTTTTCAATTTTTTTGGGTGCAATGTAATTTAGATAACACATGCCAGCCATTTTTAAAGCCAGTTCTTCTTTTTCGTCTTTATTCCTACCTGTTTTTATTCTTCCCAGACTCAAACCCCCATCTAATAAGAGCATTTTTTGCAGTTGAGAAATATTTAATATGTCAAAATTTCCTGTAAATGATGGTGAACTAGATGTATTTTTTATAAATTCATCAATTTTTATGAAATTTTTCACATCTTTTTTCTTTTCTTCTTCCATTTTCTTTTTAGTAAAATTAAAATTAACTTTAGGAAGAATAAATCCCATAACAGCAATAGGAATAAGAGTTGAAGCTATTAATTTTCCTACTTGTAGCGATTTGAATTTGTTTTTATTGTTTTTTAAAAAAATCAATTCATTAACTTCTTTACTTGCAACATCTTTGAACTTTTTTATATTGGTATTTAAACCTTGATTTTGCGTTTCTTTAAAAAGTTTTGTACTTATTTCGGGTGAAAAACCTTTTGATTTGATAAAAGTATCTGAAAGTTTTTCAATTAAAGGAATTCCACCTAGCCACACAGCAGATGTTCCGTATTCATCAATAAATCTTTCTCTTGTTGCTTGTTTTGCAATGAATTTTGATTCTTTTGCATTTTGCTTGTAAGTCATTGTAACTTTTGCAACATTTTCTATACCACAATCTCTAACAAATAATGGCCAAATGCTGTTGTTGTTGCCTAGTGCTGATAAAATATTTGTAATTGACATAATTTCTCCTAAAGTTAAAAAATAATACACTTTCGCAGTTCCTGAAAGGGTATTAAAAAGAGAATTATGAAATATTATTTACTGCGTTTCAAAATCCCAGATTACCCTTTCAGGATAATATGAGAATGATGATGTAAAATAATATTTTTTTCAAAAATAGTCATACGTTGATATTAACACAAATATTTTTATATGCAATACCTTCTAAAACCTAATAAAATATATACTTTGCAATTTCTTGTAAAGTATTGTTAAATTCGTATATATTAATGAAATACTAAAAAGCAATTATCTAATTCAAAAAAACTTTATTAAAGAGTAAGGAAACAATAAAGAAATTAAAAAATAAAATAAAATAAAATAAAATAAAAGGAAAAATAAAAAAGAATTATTTTACTCTCTCTTGATATCCTCGTGTTTATAAATGTTTGAACAAGTTTCAAACATTTTTTTTATTGTGAAATTGATGGCAATTTTTGAATTCAAAAATACTTTATTAATATAGTCGAGAAATTATGATGCAAGAGTATAAATTAAACCAAATAGAATGCAATAATTACATTGTCTCATTACCTAATGTCACTAAAAAATCGCTATCGTCAGATGAATCTATATTTGATACGAGCTGCGTTAAAACAGTTGCACATAGAGGTGATAGTGATGATGCACCGGAAAATACCTTGCCTGCTTTTGAGCTTGCCTCTAAAAACGGGTATGATTTTGTTGAATGCGACATTTCTTGGACTAGTGACGATGTTCCTGTGCTTTTGCATGATAGTACAATCAACAGAACAATAGGCGAATCTTTTGTTTCTGGGTTTATGTTTCCAAAATATTGTTCTGATATGAGCTATGATGAAATTTCAAAATACGATTTTGGTTCTTGGTTCAGTAAGCAATTTGCTGATACAAAAATCCCAACATTTGATGAAATGCTTGATTGTTGTGAACAAAATGGTTTAAATGCTTATGTAGAAATAAAAGAAAATTCTGATTTTGATGTTGAAAAAGCACAAAAACTTTTAAATTCAGTTTCAGAAAGAAATTTAGAAAATAACATAACTTGGATTAGTTTTAATGATGATTATTTAGAAATAATAAAAAATCTTTCTAATAGTGCTAGAATAGGATATTTAACAGAATCAAAAATTAATCAATCAACAATAGATGTTTTAGACAATTTAAAAACTGATGAAAATGATGTTTTTCTAAATATAAAAAGTTCAAAAGTTAAAAAAGAAGGCGTAGAACTTTTGAAAGATGCCGGTTATGATTTTGAATCTTGGACTGTTAATGATATTGATGAATTAGAAAAATTGTTTGAACTAGGTTGTATGGGAATTACGACTGATACACTTTCAAAAGAAGAAGTTGAAAATTTTTCTTACTAATATTTAAAAATGCATTAAAAAAAATGACGTCCATTAAAGAACGTCATTTTTATTTTAAAAAGAACTATTTATTTTCAACAACTGCTTGTGCTGCAGCAAGTTTTGCTTGCGGAATTCTGAATGGTGAACAAGAAACATAATCCAATCCAATTTTGTAGCAGAATTTTACTGAATCAGGATCGCCGCCATGTTCTCCACAAACACCGCCAACTAAAGAAGAATTTACTGTTTTTCCTTTAGTCATTGACATTTCAAGAAGTTGTCCAACGCCTTTTGTATCTAATGTTGCAAAAGGATTGAACGGAAGAATTTTATCTTCTACATATTTGTTTAAGAATTTACCTTCCGCATCATCTCTTGAGAAGCCGAATGTCATTTGCGTTAAGTCATTTGTACCAAATGAGAAAAATTCAGCATATTGAGCAATTTCATCTGCAGTTAGAGCTGCACGAGGAATTTCAATCATTGTACCAAATTTATATTCAACTTCAACACCTTTTTCTTGCATAACTTGTTTTGCAACACGAACAAGAATTTCTTTAGCAACTTTTAATTCGTTTACGTGACCGATTAAAGGAATCATGACCCAAGGTTTAACATCAAGCCCTTCTTTTTTAAGGTCACAACAAGCTTCAAAAATCGCTCTAACTTGCATTTCGTTGATTTCCGGATAAGTTAAACCCAATCTGCAACCACGAAGACCCATCATAGGATTTGATTCAGATAATGTTTCTACAATGTGAAGCAATTCTTCTTTCTTTGTTGCATCTTCGCCTCTAGCTTTCATACCTGCAACTTCTGCAATTAAGGTTTCTTTATCAGGCAAAAATTCATGCAATGGCGGGTCTAACAATCTAATTGTCATATGATGGTCAGAACCCAATGCTTTAAACATTGCATAGAAA
>CAKURN010000058.1 GCA_934675695.1 uncultured Candidatus Melainabacteria bacterium
GTGTTTCAAAGAGAAGAAAACGATGTTACACCTGCTCGTGATTTTGCACTGGGTGCTAGAATACACAATATCCAAAACCCTGATTATTTTTCAAAAGACAAAGCTCTTAATTTAATCATTCAAAAAATTCTCCCCGAAAACAAATACGATGCGTTTATATTTTTAGGTCCAAATAGAACAATCGGCGAAAAATACCTCTATAATGTAAACAAAAGCATCGCAGAATCAGGTGTTTATGTTGGTTCTAAAATTTCAATAAACAACAAAAATCAATTTGCAAAAAGAGTAAAACACGAAATAATTTCTTCATATTTGAAATATTCAAACAGAACATACAATCTCGTTCGTTCAATGTTTGAATTGCCATTTTTGGTAGATGGAGAAAATCTTGTTATTACTTCTGATGTATTAGAAAAAATGGGTTATGTCGGAACAGAAGACAAAGAAACAGAACTCGAATACACGCTTGATCTTGCTTCTAATGACATAAAATCAAAATATTCACCCTATATTATTACTGCTGTTGATGTCAAAAACTACAATTTCAATTCACCATCTTTAAAGAGCAAATTTATCTTGTTTTCGCATTATTTTAAGTTTTTATTTTTTAAAGATTTGACTTTTAAAGAATTTATTTTATTTTCGCTAAAACCAAATTCAATACTTGTTTTGTTGGCATATATCGTTTTGTTGTCATTGTCAGTGATTTTTCCACAGCATTTGGCGGCAAGATGTACGATATTTGTTGGTGCATTTTTGTTTGCTAATTTTTTGTTTTCGCTTTATATTGCAAAGTTGAATTTTAAAGAAATATTTTGGCTTTTGCTTTATCCTCTTTGTCTTTCTTGGCAAAAAACAAAAATCTTCATTCATAATTTAACAATGAAATCAATCGAAAACAGCGAATATGAAGAAGAAAACGTAAATTCTGTTACAATCGAAGCAGCCGTTATCCATGGAAAAAAAGACGTAAATTGCAAGCTTGACTTGGTTTCTGAAGATGGAATGCGAAAAGTTGTATATAGAGAGGGAAATCGTTTTATTTCTACAAACTTGTGTCTTAGAATGTATGATGCAATGGCAGATATGACATACAAACTAAAAACAAAAGGAATGACATTAAAAGTTTGTCAAAATTGTGAACATTTTTCTATCAGTCCTGATGGAACTCTAGATTGTATCGTTGGAAAATGTAAAATTTCGCAACAAGAAATATGTATCTGGAACGGTTGTCAGTACTTTTACAACCACGAAAACCATGAAAACGAACAAAAAGAAGAATAGTTTTTTAAAAAAATAAGTTTTCATGATAAAATAATTTTATGAATAAGAAAGTCTGTGTTTTGAACTGTCCAATAGATTTAGTAGGTGTAGATGACGCTTTGGATAGGGTATTGGGAGCAATAAAAAACAACGAAAATTTTCAGATTGTCACAATAAATCCTGAAATGATTATTAACGCCCAAAAAAACAAAGAATTTTATGAAATTATAAAAGAATCGGAATTGGTTATTCCTGATGGTGTTGGCGTAAAAATTGCCTTAAAAATGAAAAAAATAAACCTCAATCAAATTCGAGGTGTTGATTTTTCGAGATTGCTTATAAAAACTGCAGCAGAAAAAAACTTGAAACTAGGGCTTTTTGGTGCAAAAGAAGAAGTAGTCCAAAAAGCAAAAGAAAACATTTTAAAAGAACACCCTTCTTTAAACATAGTTTATACGAGAAACGGTTATTTTTCTTCTGATGATGAAATAATACAAGAAATAAAAGCCGCAAAGCCGCAAATATTGCTTGTTGCTTTGGGTTCGCCAAAACAAGAAGAATTTATTTCAAAACTTAAAAAAGTTTTAAAAGGAACTGTTATGATAGGTGTTGGTGGTAGTTTTGATGTTTTTTCGGGAATTGTACAAGAAGCACCTGTTTTTTATCGAAAAATGGGTCTAGAATGGCTTTATCGTACAATAAAACAGCCTGAAAGATTTAAAAGAATATTTCCACTTTTGCCAATATTTCTAATAAAGTGTATAATAGATACTGTAATTAATAAGGATTGAAATTTTGAAAACATTTACCAATGCCGTTAGAAAAGACATACTAAAAATGATTCACAATGCAAAATCCGGACATCCCGGAGGTGCTTGTTCTTGTGTTGATATTTTGGCAGTTTTGTACAAAAAAGTGATGAATGTTCCACTAGAATGGGACAAAGCTGTTGATTTTAAAACAAGAGATAGATTTATTTTGTCAAAAGGACACGCTAGTCCTGCATTGTATGCTATTCTTGCACATTGTGGTTATTTTTCAAAAGATTTGTTGTCAGGATTTAGGATATTAGGTTCAAAACTCCAAGGACACCCGTCTTCTCGTGTGGGATTGCCCGGGATAGAAGTTTCAACAGGTTCATTGGGACAAGGGCTTTCTATTGGTGTTGGTATTGCACTTGCCCTTCGTTTAGACGAAATAAAATCAAAAGTTTTCGTTTTGATGGGTGATGGCGAAATGCAAGAAGGCAGCGTCTGGGAAGCATTGATGAATGCAAATAACCAAAAATTAAAAAATCTCGTTGTTATTATAGACAAAAATCATCTCCAAACTGATGGTACAACTGATGAAATAAAATCCCTTGAACCACTAGACAAAAAACTGGAAGCCTTTGGTTTTAAGGTTTATAGTGTAGATGGTCACAACTATGATGAACTCGAAAAAGTATTGACTGAAGCTAAAAATTCTGATGAATTGTGTGCAGTTATTGCAAACACAATCAAAGGAAAAGGTGTTTCTTTTATGGAAAATAATGTTTCTTGGCATGGAAAAGCTCCAAGTGACTTAGAATTGAAACAAGCGTTGGAGGAATTATGTTAGTAAAAAATTTATTCAATGAACCAGAAATTAAATCTCCAAGAAAAACATACGGCGAAACACTCGTTGATTTGGGTTCAAAAAACCCGAGTATTGTCGTTTTAGATGCGGATTTGTCGTGTTCTACGCAGACTGCAATGTTTAAAAAAGCATACCCAAACAGATTTTTTAATTGCGGTATTGCAGAACAAGACATGATTACAACTTCAGCTGGGCTTGCTTATGGTGGAAAAACCGTTTTTGCAAGCACTTTTGCAATGTTTGCAACGACAAGATGCCTAGATCAAATCAGAAATACCGTTTGTTATTCAAAATTAGATGTAAAAATTGTTGCAACCCATGGCGGTATTACAGTCGGTGAAGACGGGGCTTCTCATCAGGCATTAGAAGATGTTTCTTATATGCGTTCTATTCCTGATATGAGAGTGATTGTTCCTGCTGATTGTAATGAAGTTGAACAAGTAATCAGATATGCTGCAGTGACCCCACTACCTATGTATATCAGAATTCCCAGAACGAATTTAAAAACGATTTTTGATAAAGATTACAAATTCAATCCAAATGCAGGTATAAAATTAAAAGACGGAAAAGATTTGACTATCGTAACAAACGGTGAAACATTGTGGGAAGTTCTGTCTGCTGCACAAAAATTAAAAGAAGTAGGAATAGAAGCAGATATTCTTCATTATCCGGTTGTAAAACCGTTCCATCATTTGGCACTAAAAGCTAGTGCTCAAAAAACCAAAAAAGTAGTCGTTGTTGAAAACCACAGTGTTATAGGTGGTTTGGGCAGTGCAGTTTGTGAATCTTTGTGTCATTATGCACCTTCAAAAGTCTATAGAATAGGCACAAAAGACACTTTTGGACAATCAGGCGAACAAAGACAGTTGATGGAATTTTACGGTTTGACTGACAAAAAAATATATGAAAAAATAATTAAATTTATGGAAGTAAGATGATTGTAATTCGTGATTTAGTAAAACAATACAAAAATAAATATGCACTTCGTGGAATTGACCTCGATATTCGCCCTGGAGAGTTTGTGTTTCTTGTAGGGTCATCAGGTGCCGGAAAATCAACATTAATGAAAATGTTGTATCTGGAAGAACGTCCGACAAGGGGTAGTGTATATGTAGCAGGTATAGATATAGGAAACCTTCCTCCGAGTAAAATTCCTAGTTTAAGACGTTGTATGGGGATTGTTTTTCAAGATTATAAACTTCTTCAAAACCACACAGTTTATGACAATATTGCTTATGTAATTAGAACTATGGGTATTTCATCAAAAGAAATAGAAACTCGTGTTATGGGGGCATTGAAGGTTGTTGGTTTAGAAGACAAGTACAGATCGAAACCTTGCGAATTGTCTGGTGGTGAACAGCAAAGGGTATCTATCGCTCGTGCTATTGTTAATGGGCCTCCTTTGTTGATTGCAGATGAACCTACAGGCAATCTTGATCCAAAAAACTCTCTAGAAGTTATGCAAATATTAGAACAAGTAAACCAAAGAGGGATAACAATTCTTGTATCTACACATGACCAGACAATGGTAAATTATTTCAGAAAAAGAGTAATTACTCTAAACCATGGGCAGATAGTTAGCGACAGAGAAGCCGGAACTTATGACTAGAAAAAATATCAGAAATCAAAATTTAAAACAACGTGTAAAATCGCACATCCCAAAAGACTGGATGAGCGAGATTAGGATTACATACAGAATAATAATCGAAACAATAAAAGGTGTTGCAAGAACCGGACTTGTTAATATTGCAATCATTACTACAATTGCTGCAATTTTGACTATATTTGGTTCGATATTTAGAGTGACTTTGGCACTAAATTCTTTTGCAAACTCTATGGGTTCAGCTCTAGAAATAAGTGCATACTTAAATCCAAAAGCAGACGTAAATCAAACAGTTTCGCTTGTTAGAGATTTGAACCATGTGCAGAAAGTATCTTTTATACCAAAAGAAACATCTTGGAGGCAATTAAAAACAGAAATAGATGTTCCGGATATTCAAAATCCTTTGCCTGATACGTTACATGTAAAGATTGACAACACTAAAAATCTGACTGTTGTTATGCAAGAATTAAAAACAGTAAGAGGCATCAGTGATACCAGCTATGCAAAAGATTTGGTTGAAAAATTTGAAATGATTAGTGCTGTTATTAATACAGCAACGCTTATATTTGTTGCTATTGTTTGTGTTTTGACTATTGCAATAATCAACAACACGATTGAACTTGTTATTCAATCGAGAAAAGAAGAAATTGAAATTATGAGATTAATGGGCGTATCAAACTGGTACATCAAAACGCCATTGATATTGCAAGGTGCGATTTATGGATTTTTGGGAGCGTTGGTTGCAATAATTCCAATAAAAATCGTACAAGAATATATCGTAAAAATACATGAATTTTTCATGATTTCGATTGACCCGATGGCAGAGTTTACCGTATTATTTAGTGTGTTGACACTAGGCGTTGCATTTTCTTCAGTGGGTAGTTTTTTAAGTATAAAGAAACATTTGCAGGTATAAAAAATGATGAATAACGGTTCAAATAAATTAGATCCTCAACAAGTAGTTGCAGAATTTAAAGACATTCCGCCTATGCCAAATGTAATGGTAAAAGCATTGAATGTAATTAAAAATCCAACAACAGGTATTGCTGAACTGGGTAAAATTATGCAAATGGACCAAGCTATTGCAACAAAAACCTTGATTCTTGTAAATTCTGCTTTTTATGGCTTTCGTCAACAAATTACCTCAATAAACAAAGCCCTTGTTGTTTTGGGTATGATGAAAGCAAAAAATATCATTATGAGCCTTGCTTTAAAACAAATGATGACTGCTCAAGGCAGTAGAGAAATGTGGGAGCATTCCGTTAGATGTGCAATTGCTGCCGAAACTTTGGCTAAAGAATTTAAAGTGATAAATCCGGATGACGCTTTTGTTATTGGTTTTTTGCATGATATTGGAAAAATTTTGTTAAATACAAAAAATCCTCTTAAATACTCAAAAGTTAGGTATTTAGCTCAACAAAGCAATGTTGATTTGGTAGAAGTTGAAGACGCACAATTTGGCACAAATCACTGTATTTTGGGTGCTTTGATATCAAAAAAATGGCAATTGCCCGTCATTTTGACTAATTGTATCAGATATCACCATGATCCTCTGCAGAGTTCTTTACCTACATTGTGTGGTATTGTCTATTGTGCTGATAGATTGGTTCAAAACACTATTCCAACACCTATTTTATCGCCAAAAGTAATGAGCAAAATGGATTTTACAATTTCTGACCCTGTTGCACTCCGTGAAACTATTATGGCAAAATCAAATATCTTCTTAAAAGAAATGTCCGGACCATAAATTCTAACAGAAAATTAACAGAACTTTTGTCATTTTTGCTTCTTTAATCAACAATTCAGATTAGAAACTTATTTCTTTTCTTTCGTATTTGTCTATTAAATCACTGTAGCCGCCTATGTGAGTGCCGTTAATTGTGATTTGAGGAAAAGTCGCCAGTTCTTTTAAATTGAATTTTTCGGTTAATTTTTTTCTGTAGTTATCTTCGTCGTTTTCACAAGATATTTCTTTGTATTTTATGTTGTGTTCGTCAAAGAACATTTTTGCTTTTGTACAATAAGGACAATAATCAAGAGTATAAATTTCTACATCAGGTTTTTGTGTCATTATTTCTCCTTTAATCTTTTTAGAATTTGTTTAATTTCTTCTTTTTCTTCTTGATGGATATCGAGTTTAATGTAATCTTCAAAATATTCTATCGCTGAAGTTTTGTCATTTCTAGCCAAAAACAGCATTCCCAGTTTTTTGTAGGCAGGTGCGAATTTTTCATTTAGCATTAAAGCTTTTAAATAGCTTCCAATTGCCCTATCTATCTGGTCATCTGCTTGATAGGCTGTTGCAAGCATAAAATAAATCAAATGATTGCGAACCCCATCTGCTACTAATTCTAAATTAGAAATTGCAGAAGCGTAATTACCCAACTCCATAAATATTCTGGCTAATTCGTAATTGTAGTCTATGTTGTCCGGTTCTTCTTCCATAGCTTTTTGCAAAAGCTCTTGAGCGTCATCGTATCTGCAATCTGCAATGAGTTCTCTGATGTAGTCTATTCTAGATAGTTGTTCATTTTCCATAATTTGTCCTATATTTTTGTATACAAAGTAATATTATCATAAAAAACACTGTAGTTTTTCTTCAAACAATTTCAAAGGAAAGCCAATCACATTATCCAATTGCCCATTTATTTTTGTATAAAAATCAAACCCTTCATCTTGTATTCCGTAGCTTCCGGCTTTGTCCAGCGGGGAATTTGTTTTGATGTAATTTTTTATTTCGTCATCAGTTAATTTTCTAAAAGTAACGTTTGTAATATCTGTTGAAGTTATTGATTTTTCTTTTGTTAAAATACAAATCGAAGTTGCAACGAAATGGGTTTTTGAAGACAATTTTTTTAAAGTCAAAAATGCATCGTTTTTGTCTTTTGGTTTTCCTAAAATCAAACTATCTAAAACAACCACTGTATCAGCAGAAACGATGATAGAATTTTGATTTTTGTTTAAAACATCAAGAGCTTTATTAAATGCACATTTTTCAATTAATTCTTTAGAAAAAATTTTTCCGATGATATTTTCTTCATAATTTGATGGTATGATTTTAAAGTCATAACCTGCGTTTTTAAGGATTTCTTTTCTTCTTGGAGAAGCACTTGCTAAAATAATATTCATAAAACAATTTTAAATTAAATATATTTATTTGAATATACATTCATATAAACCCAGTAAGAAGAAAGGATTTTTTTGATGTAGTTTTTTGTTTCCAAAAACGGTACATTTTCAATGAACATGTCGATTTCGCCTGTGTCATTGATTCTTGTTTTGAGCCATTTGTTGATATTTCCGGGGCCTGCATTGTAACCTAATATTGCAAGAAATTCGTTGCCATTAAAATAATCAACCAAGTAAGTAAAGTATTTTAGCCCTATTTCAATGTTTTTTTCTTCATTCAACAAATCATTTCTTGAAATTTGTGATTTTGTAATAAAATCAGCAGTTGAT
>CAKURN010000059.1 GCA_934675695.1 uncultured Candidatus Melainabacteria bacterium
CTCTATATCATTTGCCCAAAGGTATGTTTTTATGACCTCTATATAATTTTGATTTACATCAGAAGCAACAAAAACTTTGTTCATTTTTGTGATTCTAGCTGCCATTAAAACAGCTTCTGCAGCTGCAGTTGCACCATCATACACAGAAGCATTTGATGCATCTTGGTTTGTTAAAGTACAAATCATTGACTGAAATTCGTACATACATTCAAGCGTACCTTGAGAAATTTCTGCTTGATATGGAGTGTAACAAGAAAGAAATTCAAATCTCGAAGCAACGTCAGATATAACAGGCGGTATAAATCTGTTTTTGAAGCCATTACCCAAAAAACACAGGTAATCTGTTTTGTTTTGTTTTGAAATTTTGCTTAGAATTTTTTGTGCAGCCATTTCGTCACAACCATCATCAAGATTAAAATCTTTCATTTTAACGTTAGATGGTATAACATCAAAAACTTCTTCGATAGATTTTATGCCTATAGATTTTAGCATTTCTAATCTGTCATTTTCTTTCAAAGCTTCGTAATTGTACATTTTGTCCTCTTTTATTGAACTTCTTCTTTGTAATCATCATATTCCAAAAGCCCTTGTGAATCGCTTTGGAAATTTTCTGCTTCGATTTTAATTAGCCATGCAGCAAAAGCGTCTTCATTAATCAATTCCGGCGAATTTATCAATTCTTCATTTACTTCAACAACTTTTCCCGCAACAGGCATGTATATTTCACTTGCTGCTTTTACCGATTCAATTGTTGCAAAAACTTCATCTTTTGAATAGCTTGTACCAACTTCCGGAAGTTCAATAAAAACTATATCGCCAAGTTGTTCAACTGCATAATCGGTTAAACCTATAGATACTGTATTTCCTTCTTCTAAAACCCACTCGTGAGTCTTTGAACACAAAATTCCTTCTGGTTGTGCCATTTTATTCTCCTATTTTTCGTATTTTTTTACAACAAATGGTTTTTTAGCAATTTTTGCTTTATATAACTTATTTCTTACCATGACTTGTATGTCTATGCCAATACTTTCTTTTGGATTGTTAAGTTTTGAAACTAAATTTTCGTCCATTCCATCAAATTCAATCATACAAAAACCGATATTTTTACCCAATGTAGGACTCGGAGCACCTGAAGTTACTATTCCTGCTTTTTTGTCATTTATATAAACATCATAGCCATTTCTAGCGATTTGTCTATCTTCCATAACAAAAGCAAAAAGTTTTCTTCTTAATGGTTTTTGTTTCAATTTTTGAGCAAGAATTAATTCTTTGCCGTTATAATTTTCTTCTTTTTCAGCCGGTACAAAAAACCCAAGAGAGCTTTCTATTGGAGTGGTTTTTTCATTTAATTCATGCCCGTAAAGCGGAAGTCCCGCTTCTAATCTTAGTGTATCTCTTGCACCCAAACCAACAGGAACAACACCAAATTCTTCTTTAAAAGATAGAATTTTATTCCACAAGTCTTTTGCATATTTGTGTTCAAAAATAATCTCAAACCCGTCTTCACCCGTATAGCCCGTACGAGTCAAAAATACAGGAGATTCGTTTAGTTTTGTTTTGATAAATGTAAAAAACTTTGGTTGTTTATCCAGCAAAACGCCCATTTTTTCAATTATATATTTAGCTTTTGGACCTTGCAGAGCAAGCATAGAAAAATCATCGCTTTTGTTTAATACTTCAACATCAAAGTTTTTTGCTTCGTTTTGCATAAAAGGAACGTCGTTATTTATTCTTGAGGCATTAATTACAATCAAATAATCTACATCGTCAATAATGTCTTTTGCATTGTAAACAATGATATCATCAATCAAACCGCCATCTTTGTTTGGAAGTTGGCAATATATGGCACAACCTGATTTCAAAGTCGAAAGCTCTTGCGGAACGATTGAATTTAAAAATTTTAAGCTGTCTTTGCCTTTTATATAAACTTCTCCCATATGAGAAACATCAAACAATCCGGCATTGTTTCTCGTTGCATTGTGTTCTTTTATGATACCTTCATATTGAACAGGCATTGCCCAACCGCCAAAAGGAACTATTTTGGCACCTAGTTTTGTGTGTTCATCATATAAACTCGTTTTTTTATCTTCTGTAGTCATTATTATTCCTTATCTAACGTAAATCCTCGGCAAACGCATTTTTAATCTGCATGTGAGTTCGTAATTTATTGTGTCTAATTTTTTTGCCCAAGTATCAATATTGTCTTCTTTGTTTTCTTCACCAATTAATGTTATTACATCTCCAACATGACAATCAACATTTGTTACATCAAACATTATTTGATCCATTGTGATTCTGCCGATTTGTTTTATTGTTTTTCCGTTTAAAGAAGCAAAAATCCTACCGGACAATCCTCTTGCAACTCCATCAGCATAGCCAATTGGAATTGTTGCAACTTTTGTATCATCTTTTGCGATAAAAGTATGTCCATAACTAATTCCGTCGCCCTTTTTCAAGGTATGAATGTTTGTAATTCTAGCTTTTAATCCCATAACAGGAAGAAGTTTTGGCATTATTTTTTTATCTTCTCTATTAAATGGAGTTAAACCCCACATAATAATCCCCATTCTCACCATATCATAGCAATATTCAGAATAATCAAACATTCCGGGGGAATTTAAACAGTGAATTTTCACATTGCGTTCTTTTAAAATGTTTTTTATAGGCTCAACTATTTCTTGAAATTCTCTAATTTGCCTTGCAAATATTTTTTCATTTTCAACATCGGCAAAATGTGTAAAAATTCCTTTTAAGTCAATATATTCTGCATCAAGCACTTTTTTTGTAAAATCTTTTGCACAATCAACACCGACGCCGATTCTGTTCATGCCGGTATCCAGTTTTATATGTGCTTTTAGTTTTTTGTTGAGCCTTTTATAGAGCTGTTTTGCAGTTTCCAGGTGTTCTTCATTAAATATAGAAACGGCAATATCGTATTTTATTGCATTTTCAAATGCCCAAAGAGGACTAGCCCCCAAAACCAAGATAGGAGTTTGAATTTTGTTTTCACGAAGCTCAATTCCCTCATCTATGCTTGCAACACCAAAATATTTAACTCCGCAAGCAATTAATGTTGGAGCACACATTAAAGAGCCATGGCCGTACCCGTCTGCTTTTACGACAGCAAAAATGTCAGGTGGAATAGGGCAATGTTCTTCCATATATTCTTTGATTTTCAGGACATTATTTTCCAAATTTCCTAAATTAATTTCAACCCAAGCATCTCTATTCTTATTTACGAAAGTTCCACGAAAATTTTGCATTTTGTTTTCCTATTTGTTTTGAAGTTTAAACAGTTCATAAGTGTTTTCCATTAGACAAGCAATTGTCATAGGCCCGACACCTCCGGGGACAGGAGTAATATAGCCCGCCACATTTTTAACTTTTTCAAAATCAACATCACCAACAAGAGTCTTATCTAGCTGTTTTGTAATACCTACATCAATTACAACAGCACCTCTTTTTACCATATCAGCTTTGATTAATTTTGGACAACCTGTTGCACTAACGATTATATCAGCTTTTTTGGTTATTTTTTTAAGGTCTTTTGTTTTGCTGTGTGCAATAGTAACAGTTGCATTTTCATTAGAAAGTAACAGTGCGGTAGGTTTTCCCACAATATTTGATCTGCCGATTACGACTGCATTTTTTCCAACTAAATCAATATTGTATTCTTTTAATAATTTTATAACACCTTTTGGTGTGCAAGGTGTAGCATAAGCAGGCAAATTTGCACACAATCTGCCTATATTTATTGGGTGAAAACCATCTACATCTTTTTTTGGATTGATGAGTTCAAGTATTTCTTGGGCATTTAGATGTTTATACAATGGAAGCTGTACCAAAATCCCGTTTATTGAAGGGGTATCGTTGAGTTCATGGATTAGCCTTATCAGTTGTTCTTGTGTAATTGACTTGTCAAATCTATATACAGAAGAATTTATACCCAATTGAGCCGATCTTTTTTCTTTGTTATCAACGTATATTTTGCTTGCGGAATCACTATTTGCTAAAATAACCGCCAATCCGGGTCTTTTTTGTTCACTTTCGATTATTTTTTTAAGCCTGACAAAAATACTATTTGCTACTTTTTTTCCATCAATTATTGTACTCATTTTTTCCCTCTAATTAAAACTCTATTCTTGGAAGATTAATTCTTGTATAAAAATTTTCCAACAATTCTGCAATTTTGTCATAATCTACTTCGTCATATTCTTGTATAGTTCCGATTAAATCAAGCTCAAAATCATGCAATAGCATAATCGCTTTGTGCAAGAAATCCTTTTTTGTTTTGTTTAAGATGACACCCATCTGCCCATTAGGTACATATTTTCCTGAAGAATTTGAAATTTTTGACGCTAAAACAACGCCATCTTTTGTGCAAGGTGTAACAATCAAAGCTACATCAACCTGACAATCAACCAACAAATTCAGGTATTTCAGGTCATATTCACAATCAAACAAAACAAAATCGTATCTTTCTATTAATTTTGAAACAGAATCACGCATGATTTTTGTTGACGGGCAGCGACAATCTTTTGGCGTAACAAACCACGAAGAAATAACATCGACATTTTCATCTATAGAAACAAGTATATCTTCTAACGCCCAATCAATGTATTCTTGTTTTGACATGCCATCTGGGATACCTGTTTTGTATTCATGTTTTCCTGATTTAATTCCATATATTGTGTTTTTGGTTTTAATACCAAAACTATCAGACAATTCTAAACTTAAATCATTATCTACAAGCAATATTGAAGAATTTTTGAAGTTTTTTTTCAATAATTTCAAAAAAGCTCTGACAATTGTGGTTTTTCCACTTCCCGATTTTCCGATTAAAGCTACTGTTGAAGTCATTTATCTTCCTTGTTGTTACTTTTTCATTTTAATACAAACATTTTATAAAATGTAGTATAATAATTCTTATGAAAGAAAAAATACTAATAGCTTCAGACCATGGCGGTTTTGAATTAAAAGAAAAAATCAAACAATATCTGATCGAAAAAGACTACGATGTTTTGGATTTGGGTACAAATTCAAATTCATCTTGTGATTATCCTGTTTTTGCAAAAAAATTATGCAAAGAAGTACTAAACACAACAACAAAAGGAATTTTGGTTTGTGGAACAGGTTTAGGTATGCAAATTACGGCAAACAGATTCAAAGGCATTAGAGCGGTTTGTGTATCAGATACTTATAGTGCAAAAATGTCAAAAGAACACAACAATTCTAATGTATTGTGTTTGGGGGCTAGAGTTTTGGGTTTTGGCTTGGCAACAGAAATTTTGAATGTTTGGCTAAACACTGATTTTCTAGGTGAAAGACACCAAAAAAGAATAGCAATGATTGATGAATAACAAAAATATTTCATATTCTTAATATTCTTGCGTTTTGTTTTTTATGCATTTAAAATTGTAAAAAATATTTAAAGGAAATAAAAAGATGAAAAAAGTATTTGTAGTTTTAGCATTAATGCTTCTTGCACCTGTTTTTGCTTATGAAGTTTCAAACAGAACTGATGGCAAATTTGAAAAAATGACACAATCTGTAGGCTATACCATTCTAAATGCAAACAAAATCCCGCATAGAACAAACTTTAGTGTAGCGAAAAAAGAATATGCAAATGCTTATGCAACATATAGCGGAAAAGAAATTGTCGTAACAAAAGGGCTTTTTAGAGTTATAAATACAGAAGACGAATTGGCTGCAATGTTATCTCACGAAATTTCTCACATTGTAGACTTTAATAAAGGTGTAATGAAAGGGTATTTTAGTATTATTCCAAACATAATCAGCCCTAGAAAATACGAAAAATTAGCAGACAAAAGAGCTGTTGATTATATGGTAAATGCCGGCTACAATCCTGTTGCAATCATTGTTGTATTAAATAAAATCGGTGACGAACAACGTTTTGAAGTATTTTCATCACACCCAATCACTTCAAAAAGATTGCTTGCAGTTTATGAGCATATTTACAAAAAATACCCACAATATCTAGTAAACAACTCATTTAAAGATGATTTAGCATATCAAAACTTTCTTTTAACTTCAAAAGACAATAGAAAGAAAATAAGATTATAAAAATATGAAAAAAGTTTTAATTTGTTTCTTGGCTAATATTTTCTTAGTGATGCCGTCTTTTGCAATAATAGAAGATTTTATGCTAGAAAATTTAGACCCAAATTTAAAAGTAAGCAAAACCATCTATCGACCGATAGAAGATGAATTAGTACGAAAGCTTGATAAAAATTTAAAAATTCAAGAAAAACGCTATATTCCTATTGTTGATGAAAACTTGCCTAAAGAAGTTTTGTATGCTGTTGATTACTATTATTCAAAAAACAAAAATTTCAATTTTGAAAATACAGATACTACAATAATAAAAATAAAACCATCAAAACTTTATTCAACAAAAGACAAATTAGAAATAGGAAAATATCTTGAATTTTATTTAGCAGAAGATGTATCTATAAATAATAAAACATACAAAAAAGGAACAAAGATAAAAGCAAGAGTAGAAAACACTTCTTCAAACACAATGGGTGGAGTGCCTGCTAATTTGACTATTGGTAATTTTATTATAGATGATGAATTTATCAATTCAAATATTGAAACAATAGGTGCAAATAGGACTCTTTGGGTTTATCCTGTCGGTTATATAGGCTGTGCGTTTTTTGGAGTCGGTTCATTATTGTTTCTAATTAAAGGCGGACATGCAAAATTCAAGCCCGCCAAAACATACGAAATATCGTATTAATATTTTTATTTACCCTGAATTTGATTTACAATGTCACTTAAAATACCTAGTGATTTTGTAAACATTTCAGAGTTGTACCAATCAGTAAATGAATCGAATTTTTCCGCTAGTTTTTCATCAGAAATACTTGTTTGGATATCAACTTCAGCATTTAATGAAGATTTTATATTTTTTACTTCACAATTAAACAACGCTATTTTGTTTGCTTTTTTTAAACTTGGTAAAGACTTCAATGTAGAATTTGCAACGAACAATTTATCTACTTCGACTAAGTTTTTAATTACTTTTATATCGATTTTTTCATTTTCATTTGTTGAACAAATAAACAAGTCTTGTGCAGTTTTTAAAGATTTAATTTCCGATAAAGGACAATCTACTATGCACATTCTGGCAACATTTTCAAGCACCGGAATATCAGACAATTGAGAATTTTGTGCTATCAAGATGCCTGCATCTTTCAATTTTGGAAGGGATTTTACTTTTGAATTTTCCATAGAAATTGAACCTACAGCTTTTAATTTTGGCAATTTTTTCAAATTTTCTCCAACAAAAAATCTGCCAACAGCCTTCAAATTAGGCATTTGAGTAATTTCACAGTTGTTGTCCATAATGATTTCTTGACAAGCAACTAATGGAAAAGTTGTCAATTTTGATTTTCTTGTTTCAAATTTTCCTGAACAAGCTGCAACATTTTTGATTAGTTCGTCTTCGTTTATGCCCAATTCTTCAAACGTTGTGCCTTTTGGTTGGCAATAATTTGAAATCACAATCATATTGTCACCATTTACTGTCGTTTCGATTCCGTATTTGTTAAAAATATCAATCGCCCATTGAACTTCATTCATAACTAATGTCTCCACTAAAAATATCCTTCTTTATGCATCAATACAAAAACTAAATTCCCAAAAAATATTTTTTATATCAATTTTATTTTTTTTGTTTTTAAATTGTAAGTTATTTTTTTATTTTTGAAAACTCCATAAAAAATTTCATCTTTTTCTAATTTGAAAAATTCTTTTTTAAAATCATAATATCCATCAACAGCAACATAATTGTTGTAAAATACATCACAATTTTCAAACGCATCTTTAATATCGCCATACATAATAGCAAATTCTACAGTATTTTTACCCAAAAGCTGTGCAAGCGGCGTTTTTAAGTTTGGACCTGCAGGAATTGCA
>CAKURN010000060.1 GCA_934675695.1 uncultured Candidatus Melainabacteria bacterium
TTCAGGCCTAAAGAAATAAAAAATATCATAATCAATACAAAAACAAACAATGTAGAAACTAATGCAAATCAATTGGCTTTTGCAAAGAAACTTGTTTTTGACAAAAATCTTGATTTTAAAAGCATAGTTGGCATTTTATATAACACATCATCTGAAAATAAAAAAATAAATCTTAACCAAATAGAATTTGTAGACAAATTAATAGAAAATAAAAAATACAAAACAGAAGACATAAAAGACATTTTATCTGCTACAAATTCTACTCAAGAAGACATAAATTCATCTCAGATAGAACTTTTTAGCAGATTAGATAAAAAAGGAAATTTTGACATTAAAGATATAATTTCGATTTTGTTTGGCACAAAAACAAATGAAATTGAAATAAATAGAGCCCAAAACGAATTTTTAAATGAACTTTTAAATAACAAAAAAATTAACAACAAAAATATCGGAGATATCCTAATTGCAACAAATTCTACAGATGAAGAAGTAAACACCAACCAAATTGCCTTTTTTAATGAACTATTTAAAAAATGTTACAAAGATGAAGACATTAGCGGCATTCTATATTATACAAACAGCAATAACAAAAACGTAAACACTCAACAAATTTCTTTTGTAAAAAATTTAATAAAAAATAGCAATTTTGATAACCAAGATATTAGTAACATTTTAAAAACAATAAGATTCAGCAATATGAGCTTGTTTTTGTCAGAAGAAAATTTTAATACAGAAGATATCGCACTAAAAAAAATAGCTCTAGCAACAGAATTAACAAAAAACAACAGATTTTCTACAGATGAAATAAACAAGATTTTTTCTGACACGATTTCTGTTGACAAAGATATCAATTTAAGACAACTGGATTTAGCAATAGAACTTGTAAAAAATACAGATTTTGACACTAAAGAAATAAAAGATATTTTGCATAGCACAACTGCAAAAAGCAAAAATATCACCCTAAATCAAATAACTTTTGCAATAAATCTAATAAAAAACAACGATTTCACGAGCAAAGAAACAAAAGATTTGCTATTAACAACACGAGCAGATGATGATGACATAAATTCAGCTAAAATATTTTTAGTAAACAATTTAATTGGAAAAAACAGATTTGATACAGAAGATATAAAAAACATAGTATTTTCAGCAACTTCAGACAACAAAAAAATTAATTCAAATCAAATTTCTCTCGTATTAGAACTTTTAAAAAATGAAAAATTCAACGGTGAAGACATTGCTCTTATTTCTTATGCTACAAAATCAGATAATGAAAAAATAAATTCTTCTCAAGTAGAATTTGCAAGAGAACTTATAGAAAATAAAAATTTTAATGGCGACAATATCTGGAATATATTGTATTACGGTACAAAATCAGATAACGAAAAAATAAATTTTAACCAAATAACATTTGCAAGAAATTATCTTATCTATAATAGCAAATTCAATAATAAAGATATAGGGCTTGTTTTAGCTTCGATAAATTCTGATAATATCAAAACCAACATAAACCAAATGCAACTAGCAAACGAACTAATTAGAAACAGCAAATTCAACAGCAAAGACATTAGTTTTATTTTGTACGGTACAAATTCAAACAACGACGAAATTAATTCTATGCAAATAGAATTAACAAGAAAACTCGCTAAAGATGAAAGATTTAATCGTGAAAACGTCAAAAAAGCTTTGCTTTTAACAAAATCACCCAATATTTTTGTAATATTAAACCAAATTGATTTTGCAAACGAACTAATAAAAAGAGGAAAATTCAGTGCGAATGATATCTGCAATATTTTAAAAGGCACAAATTCAAAAAATCAAGAAATAAATCAATTGCAGATGGAATTTTTCGATAAACTGGACAAAAGCGGAAAATTCAACCAAGAATTTAGCTACAAATTCAATGGCGAAGACATTGGAGATATTTTAGTCGGGCTAAATTCAGACGACTTAGAAGATTACAAATCTAGGGTAAAAGACGCAACAGTATTTTTAAGAGAAATTGATGAAGAAAATAGAAGAATAGCAAAAGTCCAAGCAATAGGTATGATAATGGGAAGGGATTCAATTACTTTTCCTGACATTATAAAATTGCAATATTGTTTGGGCTACGATAATGTAATAAAATTAAAAAACCAAGATATCGTTGTAGCTTGTAAATTAATAGGTTTATACAAAGCAAACGACATTAATGAAATTCCTCTGGAAGAAAAGAAAAACATAATAAGAGGGCTCATTCAATGCAACGACGGGTGTTTTAAAGTATCTAGTCAACTCAAAAAATTCTACCCGTTAGTTCCAACAACGCAAGAAGAATATTGTTCTCTGCTCCCAAAACTCGTAAAATCACTGGGTATTGAAACACAAGAATTAACCGAAGAAGAAATAAACAAATTCAATTCAGCGATTTTTGATTTAGCAAATAACATATCAACAATCCCTGATGAAGACTTTAGCAAAATAAAAATTCAACAAGAATATCCAAAAAGCGAATTTATAAAAGATGTTCTTAATATTATAGGAAATTTGCCAACAGATGAGCAACAAAAAGTCTATGATTATTTTGGTTTTGAATTAAACAAAATAGATAAAAGAAAGAAAAGTAACGAAAATCCGGAAAACAACTACACAATAACAGGTTACCCAATCAATATTAACAACGGAAAAAAACTGGCAAAAATCAAAAACCAAAAAACAAAAGAAACTATAGAAAAATTAAGACCACTTGTTATAAAATATTCTGAAAACAATAAAATATCGATAGATGGAATTTTCCAAAAAGAAAATATTGAACATACATTAAACACTATCGTTAAGTATTTGCCTGAATTTCAACCTGCAATAGGAAAAATTCAACACAGAACCCACAAATACGACATATCGCTTCATAGCTTAAAAGTAATGCAAAAAATAGTTCAAAATCCTGAATTTAACAAACTCGATACTTCAGATAAAAAACTTCTGCTTTTAGCTTCTTTACTTCATGATTTATCTAAAGCAGAAGCAAAAACTGACCCGTTCCATGCGGATAATTCTTCGCTAGATGCATTCTATATATCAAAAAAATTCAATTTAACTCGTGATGAAGAATTGAAGTTGTATTCTTTGATAAAAAACCACGAATGGCTCGCATACGTAAACAATAGCGAGCTATCAGAAGAAGAAAGACTCAAAAAACAACAGTCTGTAGCGTTTGATTTACAGTATGACAATTTGTTTGATATGTCAAAAATGTTTACAGTTGCTGATTTAAAAGCAGTCAAAACAGATGATGAATTTTACAATAGATTCAAAGATGCTTTTATCTATAATAGTGACAAAATTGATAATCTAATTAAAGAACTAAAAACCACTCAACCACTTCTTCCTGTAACAAAATTTCCAACAGCAAGCAGAATCAACGAAGCAATTACATTTGTAAATCCTGATGGAACAACCAATCTAAAAGGAATCTACAAAACAAAAGAAGGGCTCGTCGTTATTCGATTTAATGAAGTCGAAAATTCGACTTGGGAAAAAATAGGATTTAATAAAGGCACAATATCAAAAGGTATCACTATAGAAAGTCCAACAAATGAAAAAATCAACACAGGAAATATCCACTTTTTTGTTCATGGTTTAGAATACGAAAACCAACTAAGCAAATTTGACGCTTTTTCTTTGCCTGATTCTGATGCATTGTTATCAGTAACATATTCAGAAAGACCTGAATCAAAAACAAGATTCTATAGAACACAAGGCGTTATTGTAGATGCTGAAACAAAATATATCTATGGCGGAGGTGAAAGCAACGCCGGTTCCGGCTGTAAAAAAAGCATAAACAATTTTAAGAAGAACTATATTTTTGATGGAAAAAGAAACAAAGATAGAATATTTATATCACAATTAATCAAAGAAACTCTAGGATTAAACAATGAAGAATATCTTGATTTTGTTCAAAAAAATAAAAACAAAGCTTTTGATGAAATCGAAGAAAAAGAAGCTATTGCACTAATAAAAGCGTTTTCTTGCATAGATTCAAACAATAGAGTCGGAAATAGAGAATACAACGAAATGTACCTTTCAAACCCAAAGATTATGGCAGTATTTGCTTATCCTCAAAATCCAAACAATATAATTGGCGACACTATGGAATTTGTGGATTCACAAAGTGATTTTTTGAAAAAATACGCAATAAATCACGATAACCCAATGGTAGTTTTCGGAGATTAATTAATTTTATATATTAAAGTATTTGTGATACAATATTTCCAAAGATTTTAGTATTTTACAAGCAAAAAGAGGAAGAATGTTATTATTTTCGCCAATAAAACAAATTTTAAATTTAGTTAAAAAAATTTGTCTAGAGACTTTTGTGCCAAATAGAAGAATAAGAAAAATTTTAAAAGGGCAAGTTGTACAAAACTACCTAAAAAAATACGTTAAACAAACAATCAAAAAAAACAAAAATGCGACTTTAGAATTTGAAGAAATAAAAGACTATACAATTTGGCAATTTTGGGACAAAGGAATAGAAAATGCACCTGAAATCGTTAAAAAATGCACAGAAAGCATAGATAAATACGAACCAAACAAAAAACACATCATTTTAAATTTAGATAACATTAAAGATTATGTTGAAATTCCAGAAAGATACTACAAACTCTTAAAATCAGGAAAAATTGCAATGGCAAATTTTTCTGACATATTAAGAACACTATTACTGGATAAATATGGCGGTTGCTGGATAGATTCTACAGTGCTATTGACAGACAAATTGCCAAAATACATTGTTGAGTCTGATTTTTTTGTATTCAAAAATTACCAAAATTCAGATTTAGACGGCTTAAATATGGCAAGCTACTTCATTCATTCAAAACCAAATAACAAGGTTTTAAAAGATTTGATAGATACAATAGACAATTACTGGGACGACAATAATTTTAATATTAACTACTTCTTGTATTTACATGCTTTTACGCTTCTTACTACTCTTGATAAAAAAGACAAAGAAATCTTTGATAATATTCCATTTGTTAGTTTTATTCCCGTTCAACATTTTCAAAACGAATTAATGAACAATTTCGACGAAAAGAAGTGGAATGCAATAAAATCAACGACTTCAATTCACAAATTGTCATTTAAGACTAAAGTTTTAGGTCTAAATAACAACAAAAACACAAAAAATACATTTTATGAAAAACTATTAAAAGGAGAATTGTCTTAATGAATAGTATCGCCGTATGTTTAAGTTCAGATAACAACTACGTGCAACATTTGGCTGCAACAATTTCTTCTATCTTAAAAAACAAAAACAATGAAGATTTTATAAATATCTACATTTTAGATGGCGGAATAAATGAAGAAAACAGGGCAAAACTTCTTTCTTTCCAAAAAAAATACGATTGCAAAATCGAATTTTTAAAACCGGATTTTGAAAAACTGAAAAATTGCAGCACCTACAATAGTAGCTACATAACACTTGCTGCTTACAATCGTCTTTTGATACCGGATATTATACAAAATGAAGATAGAATAATTTACCTTGATTGTGATATTATCGTTAGAAAATCTTTAATTGAATTGTTTAATTCAAATTTCAACAACAATTTAATTCTTGGCGTTTTAGATGTAGGCAATGCTTCCGGTGCCGAAAGATTGAATTTACCATTATACATAAATTCAGGAGTATTGTTGTTTAATTCAAAACAAATGAGAGAAGAAAACACAGTAGCCAAGTTTTTTGACTTTATACAAAATGACAAAAACACAATCCAAAACCATGATCAAGATATCATAAATTGCGTATGCAAAAATAGAATAGGCATAATAGAAAATTCATACAACACACAAGTAATCTACAATAACAACAATGATTTTGAAAAAATAAAAGACCCAACGATACTTCATTTTATTTCTCCCAAAAAACCTTGGATATTATATAAACCCCTAAATTACACTCATTGGGAAAAAGAATACTTTAATTCACTAAAAGACACGCCTTGGGAAAATTTTGTTAAATATTACAACAACAAGAAAAAATTGTATTTTTTAGCAAATTTATTTTATCCGACAGGAAGGACAAAAAACCTGCTTCGTTCAATTTTTTCTGTAAAAAATACACCCGATAGAACGCACAAAATAATTACAATTTTAGGAATAAAAATAAAGAAAAAATACAAAATCTAAATAAGATTTTAAAAAAGGAAACAAATGAAAACTATTCTTGTTACTGGAGGAACAGGTTTTATTGGTTCAAACCTGATTAAAAAATTAATTCAAGACGAAAACAACAACATAATCTGTATAGATAACAACTACACAGGCGATTTAAACAATTTAAAAGAACTCTTAGATAATAAAAGATTTAGATTTATTGATTTTGATATTATCAATCCTTTTGAAACGAATGAAAAAATAGATGAAATATACAATCTGGCATGTCCCGCTTCTCCTCCGTTTTACCAAGGAGATAGAGCGATTTTTACAACCAAAACTTGCGTTTTAGGGGCACTAAATATGCTTGAATTAGCAAAAAAGAATAACGCCAAAATTCTTCAATCGTCTACATCAGAAATTTATGGCGAACCGCTCATTCACCCACAAACCGAACAATATCGAGGAAACGTCAACCCGATTGGCGTTAGGGCTTGTTACGATGAAGGCAAAAGATGTGCAGAAAGTTTGTTTTTTGATTACCAAAGAATACACAACGTAAAAATCAAGTTAATTAGAATATTTAATACTTATGGCCCATATATGAACCCAAAAGACGGTAGAGTAGTTTCAAATTTCATTTGCCAAGCACTTCAAAATAAAGGCTTAACTGTTTATGGAGATGGTTTACAGACTCGTTCTTTTTGTTTTGTTGATGATTTAATTGATGTTATTATTAAAATGATGGCAAGCGATGATGATTTCTTTGGTCCGGTAAACACTGGAAATCCGGAAGAATTTACGATTAAAAAATTGGCTCAACTTGTTATTAAAAAAATCAACAAAAATCTAAAAATAATCTACAAAGATTTGCCGCAAGATGACCCAAAACAAAGAAAACCGGATATAACGCTTGCTAAAACAAAATTAAATTGGCAGCCAAAAACCTGCCTAGATAAAGGTTTAGACAGAACAATAGAATATTTTGATAAAAAATTAAAAGGAAAAATATAAGTGAAAGTTTGTATAATTGGAACAGGTTATGTTGGACTCGTTGTCGGTGCTTGTCTTGCTGAAATGGGAAATGATGTAATTTGTGTCGACAATAATATCGAAAAATTAAATCAGCTTAAACAGGGCATTATTCCAATATATGAACCGGGATTAGAAGAACTAATTAAAGCAAACGTATCTGAAAATCGTCTTGATTTTACAGATGACTTAAAAACATCTGTAAAAAAATCACTATTGTGCTTTATTGCAGTTGGAACACCCCAAAAAGAAGACGGTTCCGCCAATCTTGAATACGTCGAGCAAGCAGCAAAGTCTATAGCAGAATCAATTGAAAACTACACTGTAATTGTTGATAAATCAACAGTTCCGGTAGGAACAGCAGAAAAAGTAACTGAAATTATAAAATCAAAAACCAAAGTAGAATTTGATGTCGTATCTAATCCTGAATTTTTAAAGCAAGGTGCTGCAGTTGACGATTTTTTAAAACCTGATAGAGTGATTGTAGGTTCAAATTCCAAAAAGGCAACAGAAATTATGCAAGAATTGTATGCTCCTTTTTTGAGAACAGGAAACCCTGTAATAATTATGGATATAAAATCTGCAGAAATGACAAAATACGCAGCAAATTCGTTTTTAGCGGTTAAAATCTCTTATGCAAACGAGATTGCAAATATTTGCGAAAAAGTCGGAGCTAACGCAGAAATGGTTAGAATCGGAATGTGTACAGATAAACGCATAGGTTCTCAG
>CAKURN010000061.1 GCA_934675695.1 uncultured Candidatus Melainabacteria bacterium
CCTCTAGATACTTCAGTTTCTGAAGAATCGCCAGATATTTTTGTTGTTTTGTCACCTGCGAGACTATCTTTCAGGAACTCAACAATTTTATCTTCTTGTATTCCGGAAGTTTCAGGTAATTCAACAATTGATTCATAAGTTGAAGCACCTAATTCGTATGTGATTTTTACTTTATCTCCTGCGTTGCATATAGTGCCGCATACATTGTATTTTGAATTGTATTTTCCGTGATTTAATACCGGCATTATACTGTATGTTTTATCTCCAGGAACTAATGACTTGCCATCTTCAGAATATACTGATGGTCTTATTGTATAGCCATCTCTTGCTAATTGCATATATATTTCTTCTATTGTATCGCCTGATATTTTTACCCTGCTTTTATCGATTCCTAATGCTATAGCAAATTCTCTAACTAATGGAATATTGTTGTTTGGAGAATTACCCTTTACTGGTAATTTTAATCCTTCTGTTATTCCAAGTGCTTGTTTTGCATCTTCGCTAGTAATTTCATTATTAAACTTATATTTATTAGAATTGTTTGTGTATCCTTCTATTGCAATCATTGTTGCACTTCCATTGTATCCAAAAGATTGTTTGCCACCAGTTGCGTACATATCAAATACAGCTTGTTCTTCTTTTGATAACGATTGATATATAGTAGTGTCTCGATAATCTTGAGCTTTGATTCCATCGACAAGTTCAAATTTAATATTTTCTCTGTTATTAACTAAATTTTGTACATTTGAGGCAAATGTTTTTAGTTTTTTTAATCTATTTTTTCTTATATCAACAGAATCACTTGTACTACAGCTATAATCAGTTATATATGTAAGAATTTTATAGAATTCTTGAGCACTTTCTGACATAGAAGATACGTCAGCAGAAGAAATTATTTTATCATCAGTTTTTTCAATATTTTCAATTAAATTGGTTATTTCTTTCATTGCTTCTAGGGATATTTTTTCATATGCTTCAATAAAGTTTTTAATATTAGTTTCAGCCTTTTTGCCAAGCACTGTTGGTAAGAAGCATATTGTTTTGGTCCCATTAATTTCTTTTCCTGTTATTTTAAGGCTATTAATTGCATCTTCTATGATTGAATTACCTGTAACAGAACAATCATCAGTTATTACAATAAAAGCATCACCCTCTACTAAACAACCTGAAGTACGACCCTTATTTTCATCTAAGGGCAGTTCTGTTTCTCGTCCTGAAGACAACTCTACTTCAGTACGACTCTTATTCCCATCTAAGGGTAGTTTTGTTTCTTGTGATATTTCTATTAAATCTCTAGCTGCATGTGTATAACTTTTAAGTTTACCTTTGTTAGGTTGTGGAGCTAGTATAATAGTATTTTCTTTTGTTGCTCCTTTGGCTGCTAATTCATTCATTTGTGTTTTTGTAATTGTAACTTGTGCCTTGCTATCTACCCAAGTTGCTGCATTAAATAGAACTGAAGTAACAAAATCTAAATCTTTTTCGTCAACAAATTTACTAAAATATTTTTTAACCAAGCGTTCTTTAAATGTTTGAATTGGTATTTCAGATAGATTGGATATTTCAGATATTTCAGACAGTTCTTCAAGGCTTAAAATTCCGCATGCATGCGTTGCTAATTTTTCTGGTATACCTTTTCCAACCAATTTTTCTATTGTTTTTAAATATTTAGTACACATTTCAACTGGGTTTTCAGACTCTGATATTTCAGATGCTTTTTTATATCCAAGGGCTTTGCATACTTCTGCTGTGTTTTGTTCTGATACCTTTTTTTCAGTCAAAGATTTCATTGCATCTAAATATTTGGTGCATATTTCAGCCGGTCTTTTGAAGCTTAGTATTTCAACTACTTTTTCTTGTCCAAGAGCTTTGTATATTTTCGTTGCGTCTTCTTTTGATATACCTTTTTCAATCAAAGGTTTTATTGTTAAATATTCTTTGTATGTTTCAACTGGGTTTTCGGAGTTTAGTATTTCAATTACCTTTTTCCTGCCAAGAGTTTCGTATGCTTTTGTTGCATCTTCTTCTGATATACCTTTTTTAACCAAATCTTTTATTGCTTTTTCTTTTGACATACCTTTTTCAGTTAAAGATTTTGTTGCTTCTGGTTTTTTTGACGATTGAGTATCAGAATCAACCAATCCTAGAAATGTTTCTTGATCTTCTGATGTTTTTGTTGATGTAGTTATATTGCTCGTAGTGTTAGAAGTAGTATCTGCTATTGTTCCTGTCGTATTTGCGTCATATCCCAACAATTCGCCGATTTTTGCAACTGTTTGCGGGAAATACTGTACCAAATACTCAGCTCTTGCATTTATTCTGTCACTATCATGTCCATAAGTAGTCATTAACGTATTAGTTTCAGCAACTAATTCAGATAAACCTGTGTTACTATCATCTAAGCCGCCGCCTGTTTGTGAAAAATAGTCAATTATATCTTGGGACAATTCCGGATATTTTTGTGTGAAGCTTTTCATTTCATCGTTGTATATTTTGATTAATTCTTCATTTTGGCTAATTTTTCCCAATTCTTTATTTTCTGTATCAACTGAATGCCCTAATTCATGAGATATAACCCCGACATCTGCACAGATTTTTAAATGTCCTTCTAAAGAGATACAATTTCTATTAATGCTATTTAAAATTGTGATTTCTTTTACATTTGTTCCCAAATTAATCAATTGGTCAGCAGGCAATGTCTTAACCATAGCCCAAAAATCTTCTCGTTGCTTTAATGAATTTACGAAACAAGAATCGCCTTCGATGAAGTTTTCCCTTCTTTTTCCGGTAAATGTATGTAAATAAACTTTAGCTAGCACTTGTTTTTCTAGCATCTCGTTAATCGAATAATTTGTTTCTGTTCCGTCTTCTTGAGTAACGGTAACTGCTCTTGTACTATCATCAAAAGTCGCTGTATAAGTTTTTCCATTGATAACGGTAGTGGTTGAGCCATCGGCGTTTTTTGTCCAGCTTCTATCTACAGATAACAAACTATCGCCATTTTCACTGTTGATTTGGTATTGGTAATTAGTTGAAACCAAATTGCCATCTTCGTCAACTTGGGAATTGTAGTTTCTTGATATTGTATTTCCGTTTTGTTCGTAATTTTGAACATAAGAAGTTGAACCATCATCAGATGTTACAGTTGACAATTTAGTACCACCGGTGATTGTACCGTCTTTTATTGCAGATATAATATCCATATCTTCCGGATAATCTTTTAAATCGTATCTTGTTGTTTCAAATGCACCTGTTAAATCAGACGATTCTTTTGTATATAATGCATAGCTCGGTTCGCCGTTTTCGTTATTTACTATTTCAATTTGAGAAGTTGGGATTTTGATTTTTGTTTTCTTTTTGGCACCTACTTCTACTTCTCTTTCATTTAAAATGACTGTTCTATCTGAATTTTGGTAATATGCTTCGCTTGTATTATCTCCATTTAAAAATGTTGTACTTTTGCTTATATTTCCATCTGAATCCATAGTGACGGTCTTTTTAACATCGACATAATCAGCCCCTGTCGCATCTTGTGGATTATCTACAGATGGAGAAGTTTTTATCGCAACAATTCTAACTCCGACGTTATTTTGTAGTGCTTCTATTTGGATTTCGGAGCCTTCTGGAATTTCTTCTAAGAATTTTTTATAATCTAATTGGCTTTGGTATTTTATTGTTGATGCAAAATCTGCACCGGATTTTATTATTTCAGCGGCAGACTCATCTTTAAATGACAAATTTTGCCAATCAATTCCTCCTAAATCACTATCTGAAATATCTCCTATTTGGATACTATTTGCAATTTTTTTTGCAAATTCAATTTGTTCTTTGCTAAAGTCACTTTGTTTTAATGTTTCTTCAAAATAATCAACATTAGAATCATCACTGATATTTTTATTAAAAGCTTTGCTAAAAGAATTACGAACTGAAGAAGTTTGTGTTGTATTTTCTAAAGTTTCTGAAGTAACAGAACCACTATTAACAAGTTTTGTTAATACGTATGCCCTACCAATATATTCTTTGCTTGCAATGCTGGTTAGATTTTGAACAGCACTAGACAAATCTTCCCAATATTGTCCTGCATCTAATATTTCTATTATTGCTTCTTTTGACAATTCTACATATGAATCTTCAAATTTGTTTGATAAGTAATCGACTACTTGTGTTGCTTCTTTCTTTTGTCTTGCTATTTGTCTGGGGGTTAATCCTTCTAGGTTTTTGTAGTTGGTTAGTCTTTGTTCAACAATTGCTTCTAATTCTTCTTTTGTCATAGTGGTTGCAGCTGTTGTAGTGTTCGTTGTTTGGTTTACTGCATTTATACCTGAATTAATACCCATTACAGCTACTCTATTTGGGGTTTGAGTCATTTGTTCAAGGTTGTCTTGAGATGTTGAAATTTGAGTTTCGTTATTATTAATAGGGGCTAAAGCCGTTTCTTCATTTAACATAGTAGCATTTTCCAATAACAAAGAACTGTTTTCAGAAATTACATTTCCTTGTTCATCAACAACAAAAGAAGTGTTTCCGTTTGGCATTTCTCCAAGATTAACTTTTTGACCTAAAAACATTGCATTGTCATACCAATCTAATTGATAAAACCTTTCTACAGTTCCATCTGCTTTGTATGTTGTGTTTTCTTTGACTGTTTTACTTATAGGGTCGTAAATTATTTCAGTTTGTCCAACGGTTTTGTTTATAGAATCGTAAGTTACCCTTACTGTTCTTGCATTGTTTGGAGCGTTGTTGGCTGCTGTTTCTTGAGAATAGCTTGTTAAACCTTCTTGACTGTTTTTTGTCATATAATCCAAAACATCGCTTGCTTTGTAATCTCTAGCTATAACGTTTCCGTCTTTATCCACGTATTCAGTGTATTTTAGACCATTATCGTCAGTTTGGTTTTTCTTTATTTTATTGGTGTTTTCCGGTGCCGGAGTTCCTGATGCAATTTGCACTGCTTCAAAAGTAACACCAGAAGCAAAACCTGTTATTGCCCCGCTTGCTAAGTTTTCAGTTGAAGAATTTAGCCAATCGCTAAGTGTAATTTCGCTTCCATCTGTAGTAAGCAAATAGCTCGTGCCGCCACCAACAAAAGTAGCACTAGCACCTGCAGCTGCACCAGAAATCCCGCCTGTTAGCAATCTTGCTCCTATTTGAGTTGCACCGGATGAGTTCATTGTAGCTTTAGCTAAAGTTGTACCAAATGTTCCTTGAGTACCAACAACGCTAGCTCCGGCTGCAAGTGAAGCCGCTGTTGCAGTTAAAGTTGTTGTGGTTAAACCTTGCAAAGATAAATCTGAATTGTTAGAAATAGCACTATAGTATTTGTTTGCTTTTTCAAGAGCTTCTTCATAGCCTTCGTCGCCTTCTTTTAATTCGCCATTTGCAATTTGTTCGTAAGCAATTTCATCTTCTTCAGTTAAATCTAAATCATCTAATCTTGTTACACCGGCTTCTGCTAAATAATCACCTGTTGCCATTCCAACACCAAGTTCTAATGATGTTGTTTCAGCACTTAAAATCTTTGCAATTGTTTGATTGCTGACTTTGTTTGTAATTGCATTAGAAACGCCTTTGGCTGTACCCATTGTAACGGTTTGAACAAGAGAATTTATTGTGCCAACCGCTAAATCCTCAGCTAATTCCATTGCACTGTAGCCATCTTTTTCTGTTAAACCGTCAATTGCTTGAGGCAACATATACGCTCCGGTTCCCGCTCCGACACAAATTGCACCTGCTGCCAACCAAGACATTCCACCTGTAAAAATTCCGCTTGCAACAAGTCCTGTTATAGCTAATGCCGAACCTACACTAGAAATAGTGTTTACTACTTGTTTTTGACCTTGTTTGTATTTTGCAGCTGTTTTTAAAAAATCAGATTTAGAATAATCAACATTTCCGTTAACTAAAGCATTAAATTCATCTTCGTTTAATGCGTTTCCTGTGATGTCTTCATATACTTCATCTAGCGACAATTCGCCATTTTTAACTTTTTCTATTTCTTCTTTGTATTTGTCAATTTCATTTTGAACTTTAGAAGAACCTGCACCAATGCCTGTGAAATTTTTAAATTTGTCCCAAAGCCCGGCTATAACGCCATTGTTTTCTTTTATGCTATTCAAGCTTGTTTCTTGCGAAGCTACAAGATTTTCTAAAACAGAAATCAATGCTTCAGAAGTATTTTCGTCCAGTTGCGATGAAAAAGTGGTGTTGTCTTTTGTTTCTTCTATTTCTTTTTGTTTTTCAAAATCAGCTATGCTCAAATCATCATCAACGCCGTCATTTGAAGCAATTTGAGAAATCGTATCCAAAATTTCAGAATTATCTTTTAATCCATAAGTTTCAGCAAGAGTATTTGAAAACTCACTAACGTTAATTTTACCGTCTTTACTGGATTCAAGAGCTTGAGAAAAAAGTGAAGACAATTCGTCTTCGCTTACATCAATGTTATTTTCTTTTAGTTTTCTGGCTAAACTTCCAAAACCACCCAGTTTTACGCTATCGTCAGACATATTACTTCCTTGCATCATTATTTACTTATTTTGACGACAATTTTATTAAAAAACTTTAGCTAAAGTGGATTTTGTTGAAACAAAAGTTTACAAAATTAGTGTTGTTTTGATTAAAAAAAAGAGAAGTAAAATACTTCCCTTTTAAAAAAATTCTAGTGTTTTCTATATCCACATTTTGGACAAACTCCATCATCACCCATTCTAACACCGCACAATGGGCAACGGTCAATGGTTTTATTTATTTCATATTCTTCAGAAGCTGTGTTTGCACCGCTTGTGAAAGTTATTTTTGCAATGTTTAATTTATCTTTTAACAAATCGTAAACGATTTTAATCATTCCTTCTGTTGTCATAGTTTCTTTTGTAACAACAATTCTAGAATCAGGGTATGCTGTCGCCAGTTCGGTTTTGAATGCTTCACCTTTCATTGTGTTTTGCGGAGCACCGTTTTTTATTCCTTGTTTATCATAAACATCTAAAATAACAGGCAAAATCGGGTCATCTTCTCTTAAAATTAAAGCGTGGTCGAAGTTTTGCAATATATTCCAAGCCGTTTTTTTAATTTCGTTACAGGGAAAAACCATATTAACCCCTTTGTTGATTGAATCTTCGACTTCTATAGTTAAAGTTCCCGTATGTCCATGGAGGTATTGTGCTTCTCCTTTAAAACCATAAAAACGATGTGCATATTGCAAATCAAAAGTTGTGATTGATTTCATATTGTGTTCTCCTTTTGTTTTATATAACAATAATCGATTACAAAAACAAAAGAATTGCCCAAATAACTATATCTGGAGTAGTTATTCTATATTAATATCAATAATAAATTCGCAGCCTTTGTCATGTGGCGGAATGTTTTTTATGACAATAGAACCCCGCCCTGTTTTCCTATTTCTACATCCGGTAAAAACTATTACTTTGCCACCAAGTCAGCAATTTTTGCCTATTTTTATGTTTTCTCCGTAATCACGGCAAAATGGAGAGTGAATTGTGAAATTTTCGACTTTTCTTTGTAAGACTTCTTTTGGGTACTTTATTACTCCCGTTGAAGAATATTTTATAGAATTTTTTCGATTTTGCCAAATCTTCAATACAGGTATTTGCTATTTGTAATAACATATAAAATAATAATATAATCGGGAGAAATATATGGAAATCATAAAAGCAACGGCAAAAAGAGGAATAGAACTGAAAGGTGCAATGTATGGCGATATAGCTTGTGATAGTGTAGTTGTTATATTGACCGGTATTTGTTCTAATGTTTTTCAAAATGATTTATTGGATTCA
>CAKURN010000062.1 GCA_934675695.1 uncultured Candidatus Melainabacteria bacterium
ATACAGTTCAACGTATTCTTTTGCAGGAGAAGAATTTAATTTTGTTAAAAGAACTTCTTCGATTTGGAAAAATCCAACATCGCCACTCATTCCTATTTCTATTTTTATCGGTTTTCTTGTACCTTTGTGGATTTTTACATGTTCTATCGCATGAGCTGAGTATTTGTGGATATCACCTACTTTTGGGGCAGAATTTATAGAAAGAGGAATTCTTGCTCTGCCTTTTGTCATATCGCAACCGTCAGCAATTAAAATAATACCTGCTTCTATAGAATGTATTCTGTGGCTCGACATGTGACCAAAAATCATCTCTATCGCAAGAGCCTTTATTACGACACGTTTGTGTAAATCATCAGGAAACATCTCTAATAAAACCTTTTCCATCAAGGGTTTAGCAAGAATTACAGACATTTCTTCGTGAGCATCTCTACTAATCGTCATTCCAAGGTCATGCATCAAACCGGCTAAAATCACAGCACACATACTATCTTCAAACGTGCCTGCTTCTTCTCTTTCAAGAGAAGTTTGAATGCCTGCTTCATGCAAAATATTAAGCATTTTTATTGCATTATTTGCTACTTGTTTCATATGAACAGGTCCATGGTCATTGAAACCCAGACGTTTTATTGATACTGTATTTGCATAATCTTGCATTTCTTGTAATTCTTCATCATCAAACAATCTTTTTGCAAGTTTTGCACAAATAGGGTATTTTTTTAATTTATTTAAAATTTTTGCTTCTGTTGTGATTTCTTTTGGTGATTTCATTTTTTTCTCTTTTTTCATTTCTGTTACTTGTATAATAACATAATTCCCGAATTATTAAAATTTGTAAACATCTTTTTTAAAAAATAGCAATTATTTTTTTTATAGAACTTTAAAATTGCATAAAGAAGAAGGGAAAAGACGATGCAAATATACGAAATTAAAGAAAAAAGACAAGAAATAGATGTTCCAAAGTTTGTTAACAGAAAAACTCCAACTCAACCTGTAAAAAATGATTACGTCAGAACACCAAAAAAAGATACAGTAGAAATCCACTCTCACAAAAACACTAAAAATAATAAAACCAATAAACAACAACCAACAAAAAAAGTAATTTTAGTAAGCCCAGCAGTACTAGCTTTGATTGCAGGTATAGGAATAGGAACAAGTTCAAAAAATATTATTCCGACACAACCTGAAAACTATGATTATATGGAACAAGCAATAGAAAATGCACAAGACCCTCTAGAAAAAGCAGCTTTAATTTCAAAACAAGAAAAACAAGATGAAATCGCAACTTCTTATAGAGATGGAAATTTTGTATATTATGTTATTAACCCTTCTGATGAAGGAAACGAATCAAATTCCATTAATGCAAAGCAATTCAAAGATTTGTTCGATATTAAAGATGGTGCATTGAAAAAATACAATCACTTAAATCGCTATTATACAGATACAGCACCAGATCCGGATGGTCATAGAGGCATATATACTTATGATTTCCATGTGTTTGAAGAAGGCGATATGATAAAAGTTCCAATAAGTGCAATAGAAACAGATGATATTGATTTAGAAGGTTATTATCCGGCAGTTGATAATTATGTAATTCTAGATCAGGAATAATTTAAAAACCCTCGAAAATTCGAGGGTTTAATTTATTTTTTTAATAATTCATTTAATTCATCTGCAATAATTTGCATTGCACGATTGGTTTTTATTTCTTGTTTTAGTTTGTCATATTGATACATTATTGTTGTGTGATTTTTCTTAAATTCCCGAGCAAGCTCAGGATAAGACAATTCCATCAACTCTCTAGCAAAATAAATTGCGTATTTTCTAGCGTTTACTACTTCTTTTGCTCTAGCTGTAGATAGTATCTCATCTACATCTACACAAAAATATTTTGCACAAATGTTCAAAATGTCTTTTATTGAGTATTTTTTCTTTCTTTCTGAGAGTTTTAGGTATTCTTTTGTGTTTTCGACATTTAATTCAACTTCATCAATCGAAGCAAGAGCACTTGCTTTGTTGTATGCACCTTCTAATTCTCTAATATTTGTATCAAATTCTTTTGCCAAAAGCTCCGCAACTTCGTCAGAAATAGGAAAATCAGACATCTGTGCATAATTTTTTACAATTTCCATTCTTGTTTCTAAGTTTGGAATTTGGATATTTGCTTCTATTCCCCACTCAAAACGGCTTCTTAACCTATCAGGAATAAGTTCAAACGCAGACAATGGGCGGTCTGACGCAAAGACGATTTGTTTTCCTGCATGATACAAAGTGTCGAATGTGTTGAATATTTCTTCTTCTGTACGTTTTTTGCCATCAATCCATTGAATATCATCAATAAGAAGAACATCGACATTTCTGTGCATATCTCTGAATTTTCGCATTCTTTCATTCAAATCAGCAGGGTTTTTGCAGGTGTTTAGAGTTTCTATTAATTTGTTTCCAAATTCTTCCGCTTTTGTGTATCTGATTTTCAAATTTGGGAAATTTCTCAAAATTTTGTGTCCTATTGCTTGCATAAGGTGGGTTTTGCCCAGCCCAACCGTACCTGAAATAAACATAGGATTGAATTTTGCTTGTCCGGGTTTTTCTGCTATCATTTGTGCAATTTTGTATGCAAATTTTGAATTTTCGCCCACGACAAAGTTTTCAAACGTGTATTTCAAATTCAAACCGCAAAAAGAATGCATTTGTGCCAAATTTTCCATTTGAATAGCAGTCTCTTGGTGTGCTTTTTCTGTTTCTGTTTGTTTTGTTGGTTTTTTCTTGATTTTTAATGTAGCATCATAAACAAACCTCACGGGGCGTTTGATATTAAGAGCCTCAATAAAAGAGTCTTCTATTTGTTTCAAGTGTTTTGTTTGAAGATAATTTATACCAAAATTTTGGTTACTTTTTATTAAAAATATCTCATTCGTATTTTCAAAAATCGGAACGGCAGGAGCTAGAGCATCTACCCAAATATGAGAAGGGACGGGCAGATTCGTTTTTAATGTTTCAATGAACTTTTCCCATCCTTCTTGTTCTTTTTTTGTTTTTAATGTCATTTTAAAACTTTCAAAAATCCAACCACATTAAAAAATAGTCATGCCATTTTTAATAATTTTACTACAAAAACACTTTTTGGATAATTGAAGTTTTTTTTACAGCCAATCATTTACCTGAATTTTTCCATATTTTGCACAAATAGAACATTTTTCACAATCAAGATAATTTGTTTTAGAAAAATCCAAAACGCTGCTTCCCAGTCTTTTTCTATAGTCATTTACCATCATAGGACAAGCATAGACGCCGTTTTTGGAAATTATTCTAGAAGAATAACAGTCGAGATTTTTTTCATCGTAATCTTTTATTTCTTTAATTTCTAAATTTTTGTCGAAAAACGGGATTACTTTTAAATTTATTTCATCAAATTCAATTCCTTTTTTAGAGAAAAATTCTTTAAAATCTTCAAATATTTCTTCTCTTGAGAGGTTTTTGTAATTAACGACAGAAATTATCGGGTTAAATTCGTATTTCATTAAACTCATAATTGCAAGAATAGCTTTTCTGTAGCTGCCTCTACCTCTGATTTCATCGTTTTCAAGTTCGTTTGTTGAATCAAGACTCACTCTATATATCGTTTCAAAACCGCTCTCGTCGTCGATTTTTCTTAAAAAACGAGCTTTTTTGTCATTAATCATAGTGCCATTCGTCATTACTGTTGTGTTTGTGACTTTTAAACACATTCTCAAAATCTGGTTAAAATCAGGGTGCATCAAAGGTTCTCCCCCTGTTAAATAAATCGCTTCTACTTTTTTTGTTTTTAATTTTGCTAAATTTTCTTTAACTTTTTCTAAAGGCAAAAAATCTTCTTCGTTTTTGTACAAATTTCTTTCTATATAGCAGTGTTTGCATTTTAAATTACAAGTTTTATAACTCAACTGAAAAAACAAATTCTTTAATTCCGAAAGTTCTACTGTTGGGGGTGTTAATAGTGCTAATTGTTGATTTTCCATCTTTTCTCCTTGTGAAAATTTTTCCGTTTTCAATTATTCTATAAGTTAAGAATGTAAATTAAAATTACTCTTGTGGGTATAATTAAAATTTTTGTGGAATTAAAGAGATTGAAATTACTTCCAAAAAGAAAAATATTTTGCTATACTGAATATCAAGAAAGGTGGAGTTTATGAGTGAACGCAAAGGCGAAGGCAAACGCTGGTACGATAAAGATCCTATTTTGAAAGAAGCTCTTGAACTGTTGAGATTGTCAACAGATGAGCAAAAAGAACAAGCAAAAGACTTTATGCTTAAATTGCAAGAAGATGTTGCAGCTGACGTAATAGAAAGAATTTACCAAATTGTTACTCAATATCAAGGCAGAGGCAATCGTTGGTACGATAACGACCCTGTTATGATTAGGGCGGTTGAAATGCTTCGACAAGCAGACCCAAAAACCCAAAGAATAGCGGCTTTGAAACTTCTTTTAGCTTTAGAAAAAGGCGGAAGTGAAGAATTAAAATGATAAAAGACGTCCAAAGCCAACAAGACACAAGAAATATCCCGATACAAAAAGTAGGGGTAAAAGACGTTGAAATACCTTTAAAAATCGAAAGAAAACCTGATTCAAAAGACGGAAGCATAGAATTTCAGACAGTTTTTGCAAAAGTAAAAATGTCTGTGAGTTTGCCTTCTCATTTTAAAGGTACTCACATGTCGAGATTTCTTGAGGTTTTGAACAAATATCAAAAAGAAAGTCTTGATTCAAACGACATTGAACAAGTTCTTTTTGATATGAAAAACAAACTGGACGCAAAATGTGCGTATTTAAAATTCGATTTTAAATATTTTATTAAAAAACTCGCTCCTGTGAGCAAAATGGCTTCTTTAATGGGGTACGATTGTGCTTTTGAAGGAGAAGTCGACGAAAATTGCAATTATGATTTCTTTTTGATAGCAAAAGTCCCGATTACGACTCTTTGTCCTTGTTCAAAAGAAATTTCAAAATACGGAGCTCACAATCAAAGAGCCATTTTAAAAATCAAAATCAGATATGACAAAAACGAGCAAATCTGGTTAGAAGATTTGATAAAAATGGCGGAAGATTGCTCAAGCTCTGAGATTTATCCTCTTTTAAAAAGAGAAGATGAAAAATTTGTAACAGAAAAAGCATACGAAAACCCAAAATTTGTAGAAGATGTAATTCGAGATATAGTTTCAAAACTGGAAAACAACGACGTAATAAACTTCTACGAAGTTGAAATGGAAGCATTTGAATCTATCCACAATCACAATGCTTGGGCATACCAAAAATGCTACAAATAACGATATAATAAAGTATGATTGAGATTAAAAACATAATTTTTGCAAAACCTGAAGTAAATTTTATAAAATGTTTTTTATGCTTCATAAATTATATTTTGCCTCTGAGAATGAAATTTGCTTCAGAAAGTTATGTTGCTTTTTGCGACAATCAAGAAGAAAGTCTCATTACTTTAGAAAAAGATTCAAAAAGCTATACAAGATTTAAAATCACAAAACTAATTTTAGAAGAAAATTCGACTTCTATTGCTCGTGAACTGTCAAATTACGTGATTACAAAATATAGAGCCCAAGGAGCAAATTCGTTTTATATTGTTGTAGATGAAAGGCAGATAGAACTACTAAACATATTCAAAAACGAACTCAATTTTAGAGAATGTGCAATTGAATATTTATACAAAGTTTCTAATCTTTCAAACAATTACATAAAAATCCTAAAACCCCTAAAAAACAACATCAAAAAAGAAGTTACAAAATTCTACAACGACAACATAAACTCTTTCAATCGCCCATTGTTCAATCGTTGTGAGTATCAATTTTTGAACAATAATTGTATGAATTTTTATTTTGACAAAGATAACGAAATTTTGGGATATTTTGAAGTTTCAACCAAAAACAACGTTGATTTTTATATAAATTTTGTAATCGATTTTGCATATAATGTTTATTTGATGGACGCAGTAAAACATATTTATGCAAAACTCAAACAAAAATACAAAAAATTCAATTTATTTATAAAAGTAAAAGATTATTTTATAAATTCAAAAGAACTAAATGCAATTTTAAAAGAAAACAATATAGAACCTGTTTCTAAAAGCAAAATTTTAGCAAAAGATTACTACAAAGAAATAAAAAATGATTTACTGTTTAAAAGTGCAAAAATAATCTTTGTTGACCCGACAACAGCATAAATTTTATCCTTTTTCAAAAGATTGTCCCGGGAAAGTTGATTCTTTAAAACCTGCTTCTCTTAAGCCTTCCGGAGGTAATATAGTACAAGAAAATTCTCCGTTCAATGCCCCACTTCTAGGGTCTACTTTTGCAATCGTACCACTTTTTCTAAAATCAAAATCTCCCAAAAATATTCTGCTTGAATCGTCCATTGTATTGTATAGTTCTTTAAATGTAGATATTCTATCTTCTAAAGGAAGATACTTCCACATATTTCTTGCAAAAATCATACTGTTCGGTTTGTTTAGGTTTTTTACTTCGTCTTGAATTTTTGCTTGTTGAAATTCGACATTGCTACTCAAAATCGGTCTTACAAGCAACAAACAATCACCATTTTTTTCTTTTGCAAGATAGAAGTATTTATCCAGTTTTCCACCTGTATAGTCTTCTATTCTTCTTATGTCTTCATAATCAGCATAAATAAAATTCGATTTTGCCCTTTTTACTATTCCTTCGTCCATATCATAGGCTTTTATAGGTAAAAACCTTTTTGCTTCTTTTTCACCTAGTGTTTCTATTAAAGAAATAATCAAAGAATACGCTTCTGAGCCGTCTGAGCTTGCAAAATCATAGATATTGATTTTTTCATCTTTAGGTAAAGCACTGTACAATTTTCTTACAAAGTCTTTCCAATTGCACATTACATCGTCTTCTATATCTTCTCTAAAAAACACTGATACGTTAGAATTTTTGACAGAAAAATTGTTAGGGTCATAAATTTCACTGACAAAAGTATCACCGGTGTTTTTGCTATCAGGATTCAGGTAGTATTCAGTTCTTCTTGTCGAAGTAAAGTTTGGTTTTTTAGTATAAAAATTTGTTATAGGGGAAATATTCATAACGCTAAAAAACTTCTAAAAAACAAAAATTGCCCGTTTCATTAAAATATATTACAAAATTGAAAAAGCCCGAATAAATATATTATACTACTATTGGGGAATTACTCTGGATAAAATTAGTAATTTTATGGTTAAAAATCAGTGAACGAACACGTTAAATTAATAATTGATGATATAAAAAAACTTTGGGAAAAACTCGACTTAAATCAAAAGTTTTCAATTGCGGCACTTTTGGTTGCAGCGGTTGTTGTCGGGATTTTTTTCATATTTAAAGCGACTGAGCCAAATTGGACGGTTTTGTATTCTGATTTGTCAAAAGAAGACGTTGCAGCAATTACAGAAAGCCTCAAAAAGAGTGGCTATCCTTACAAATTGTCAGAAGAAAAAACGACTATTCTCGTAAAAAACCAAGACAAAGAGGATTTGAAGCTTTTTGTTGCAGAAAATGACCTCATTAAAGACACATCAGGCGGGTTTGAGCTTTTAGACAATTTGCAATTAGGTTCGACTGATTTTAAAAACAGATTAACAAAACAAAGAATTTTCCAAGGAGAATTGACTCGCTCAATCGAAAAAATCCAAGGCGTTACAAAAGCAAGAGTTCAATTGGCAGAACCGGAAAGATCAATTTTTTCTGACGAAGACGAAGAACCCTCAGCGAGCGTGGTTTTGATTTTACAAGCAGGTGTAAGGCTAA
>CAKURN010000063.1 GCA_934675695.1 uncultured Candidatus Melainabacteria bacterium
CAAGATTTTTAGCTTCTTTAGAAATAGTTCCTATAACATCGTCGCCTTCAAAACCTTTTTTTGTGTAAATCGGAATTTCAAAAGCTTCTAAACCTTCTTTAATTAATTCCAACTGACTCCTTAGAGAATCAGGCATAGAGAGCCTGTTGGATTTGTATTCTTTGTATTTTTCTACTCTAAAAGTATCTTTTGAAACATCAAACGCAACGCAGATAGCGTCTGGTTTTAGGTTCATTTTTTCATCAGATAACAAGTCAAAAATAGCCTTAAAAAACCCATAAACAGCCCAAGTAGGCTCGTGAGAAGTCGTTTGCATATTTGTGCGTTCAAGTGCAAAAAACATTCTAAAAGCAAGGGCATGCCCATCTATCAAAAGAAGCGTTTTTTTATTTTCCATACTATTAAATTCCTTAAAAGTTCTTATATTATTTTACTATAAATTTCTTAAACTTTTAAGTTTTTTTCTGTCCATCTTAGGTTTCATACATATCCAAAAGAAATTTTTGATATAAGGTGCAACAAGCATTATTAATGAACTAAAAACTATATCATAGCCGAATTTGCTGCCGCTTACAACGTTTATGATTAATGGAATCATAGAAAAATCTATTGCTTTAAATATTGCAAGAATTACGCAATAAATAAAAGCACAAGTATGAATTGCAAAAACTCCTAAAATTGCACACAAAATTCTGACTCTTTTTGTGTGTTTAAATTTTAACAATGCACCGACTATAAAAATTGCAAAAATAAAACCCAAAAAATACCCAAAAGGATATGTTTTTATGTATTCGAGTCCGCCTCCAAACAAAAATATAGGATATATGAAAAATCCCACAAGCAAATACAAAACAAAAGTAATAAGGCTATACATTCTGCCTATTAAATAAATTATAAATATCATAGCAGGAATTTGCGGACAATAGGTTACTTGTTTTGTTGCGATAGAAAAACTTCCGTTGACAAATTTTAAAACAGGCATTGAAAAATTCAATTGTGTAAATGTTGTAACCAAAATCAACAAGAAACACAACCCGCAAACAATCAAAGTTCCCAAAGTAAAAGGGGTTTTTTGACCTTTGTATATATATTGTTCAAATATATCTTTGTATCTTTTGTTGATTAGTTTTTTTAACATTTTGTTTTTATTTCGCTTTTAAGATTATTATATAGTTCTTTGTATTTTTTATCAAAAATATTTTCACTCCACATAATAAGAGCGTTTTCGTTGTTGTCTTGGTAATAATTTTTTCTTACGCCCAAAGACTTGAATCCAAATTTTTCATAAAGGTGTATTGCTTTTTCGTTAGAAACCCTTACTTCTAATGTTATGTATTTTATTTTTTCTTTATAACATTCGTCAATAGCACTCAAAAGCAATCTATGAGCAAGCTTTTTGTTTTGATAATCAGGATGAACAGACAAATTCGTAACGTGAGCTTCGTCTATTATTTTCCAAATACCAATATAGCCTATACATTTTCCTTCAGAATTTAAAATACAATAGTATGAAGAAATTTTGTTATTCAATTCAGTAACAAACGAATCTTTTGACCAATGATGTTTGCCGTAGCAAAGTTCTTCTATGGACAAAATATCGTCTATATTTTTATGTTCCATTTTTTGAATAGAAAATTCTTCCATAAAAATATAATATCAAAAATTTGAAAAAAATTAAAATGCTTCTGATACTTTAAATGATTGATGTTCTATATTGTGTGCTTCAAAATCAATTAAACCACGATTTAGTTGCGAATATCTGGCATCTTTTGAATTGAATTTCTTTTTCAAAAATTCATAAGAAATTTTAGGGTCACATTGCTCGCCACAAGTAAATAAATCAACTGCAGCATAACCAAACTCAGGCCACGTATGAATTGCCAAGTGGCTCTCTGAAATAATAACAACACCCGATACGCCATGCGGCATAAACAAATGAAAACATTTATTAACGATGGTTGCACCACATTCTAGTGCAGCTTCCAGCATATATTTTTCGACTAATTCCGGATTGTTTAAAACGTTTGGATCACACTCAAAAAATTCTGCTAGTATGTGTCTTCCTAGGTACTGTGCGTTTCCGACCTTCATTTTGTTTTCACAGTCTGTATTCATCATAGGTGTCATTATTGCCAATTCATATTCCCCCTTATTTTTTCTTTGTTGCAAGAACAATTATACACTATATCTAAAAACATACAAGAAATTTTTTTTACCATGTATATAAAAAAATTAACATTTTTTAACCTTTTTTAAAAAAGGGCAACATTACACTTTTTTACTAGCCCTGATATTTACAAAAAAATTCAAATTCCATGGTATAATCAAAAAATAAAAAAGGAGAAAAAAATGGAAAAATACATTTGCGATTTGTGTGGTTATATCTACGACGAAGAACTAGGAGACCCTGATAACGGTGTAGCAGCCGGAACAAAATTTGAAGACGTTCCTGAATCTTGGGTTTGTCCTTTATGTCAAGCAGACAAGAGTCAATTTTCTAAACAATAATTTTTTGATATAATTTTTGTGTGGAAAAAAGATACTATCCTTACAGTCAATATTTAAGAAAAACTTTTAACAAAAAAGTCTACAAAATCACTCTCGATGCTGGTTTTTATTGTCCAAACAGAGATGGTACGATATCAACGGGCGGGTGTTTGTTTTGTGACGAAGTTGGAAGTTTTTCACGTTGTAATGAACAAAAATTGTCCATTAAAGAACAAATAACTAAAAGTATCGAAAAACTATCTTCTCAATTTAAAGCAGAAGCGTTTATTGCTTATTTTCAATCGTATTCAAATACTTATGCACCAACTGAAAAATTAAAAAAGATTTATGATAGCGTGTTTGAAAATGAAAAAATCGTTTCTATTTCGATAGGTACACGTCCGGATTGTGTTGATAATGAAAAGCTTGATTTGATTTCAAAATATCCTGAACCTTGGATAGAATATGGGCTTCAAAGTGCAAAAGATGAGACATTAAAATTTATCAACAGGGGACACGATTTTGAATGTTTTAAAAAAGCAGTTATTGAAACAAAAAAAAGAAACATAAAAGTTTGTGCTCATATAATATTGGGTTTTCCAAATGAAAGCAAAGAAGATATGTTAAACACTGCTTATGAGCTTTCAAAACTTAATATCGACGGTATAAAAATCCACATGTTGACTATATTAAAAGATTCTCCATTAAACAAATACTACAATGAAAACCCGTTTTATTTGATGAATATGGAACAATACTGTTCGATTGTTTGCGATATATTAGAAATTCTTCCTAAAACTTGCAATATACAAAGAATTGCAGGAACAGGGTACTCTGAAACTACAATCGAACCAAAATGGGTAAATCGAAGATTTGAAATATTAAATTTAATAGACAAAATGATGCTTCAAAGAAACTCTTTTCAAGGCGATAAAACAAGGGTTTTTGAGGGTTTAAAATAATATATTTATTTTTGTAAAACTATTAAAAAATTTGTATCTTAAAAACAAATTAAGATATAGAATTTTGTTATGAATAAGATATTAATTATTGATGATGATGTCGCAATTTGCGAACTTATAAAAGTAAATTTGGAGTTGTGCGGATACAATGCATTTTACGCTACTGACCCTATAAAAGGTTTTGCTTTGATTTTGCAAGAAAACCCGAATTTGGTTATTTTAGATGTTATGATGGGTAAAGTAAACGGTTACGATGTAGCAAAAAAAATTCGTCAAACTCAAGGTATAGAAAAAACGCCTATCATTATGCTTACGGCACTTTCTGAATTGAACAATAAATTGGAAGGTTTTAATTCCGGAGTTGACGATTATTTAACAAAACCTTTTGAGATAGAAGAACTAAAAGCAAGAGTTTTAGCTCTTTTAAATCGTTCAGGACAAGAACTTCCTTCTCTTAGGGTAAAAGAAGTCCTACAAAAAGGCGACATAACGCTTATTCCTGAAAGTTATTCAGTTCAAATAATAGACAAAATAACACAACTAACTCCGATAGAGTTTGAGATTTTGAGTGTTTTAATGCAAAAAGAAGGCTCAATGGTTTCGTCTTCAGAATTGTTAAAAGAAGTTTGGGGCTACAATACTGATGGAGCTGATACTGTAGATACAATAAGAGTGCATATTACGCATTTGAGAGCAAAAATAAACAAAATTTCAACAGAAAAAAATAAATACATAAAAACAATCTATGGCGGTGGATACAGACTTTTGGCTAATGGTACAGAAGAATAATGAAAATTGATTTAAACAAAAAAAGATTTGTGCAAATTTTGGTTGTTGGACTGATTTCTGTTCTGTTTTTTTTGTCACAAAGAAGAATTGAAACAAAAAACATAAACAGGGTAAACAACCTATCAGAAACCAACATAATAAACGATAGAGAAGTGTCATCCAGACAACTGTTTTTTGAATCGTGGAACGAAATCAAAAACAACTACTACATTTCTGATTTGAACAAGCAAAACTGGGCAAAATGGAAAAAAAGATATTTAAACAAAATAAAAACCACCGAAGACGCTTATGTTGCAATAAATTCCATGCTTGCATCACTAGATGATTCGTATTCAAAATTTTTGTCAAAAGAAGAATTTCAAGAACAAAACAGCGCCATAAATTCAAAATTATACGGAATTGGAATAAATATAGCTTCTATTTCAGGAAAAATATTTGTTGCAAATGTAATAGAAAACACACCTGCTCAAAATGCAGACATTAGATCAGGCGATATAATCCTAAAAGTAAATAATACTGATATAAACGGAAATTCAATCTATGAAGCAGCAAAATTAATCAGAGGAAATTTGAATCAACCTTTGACTTTAGAATTGCTAAGAGGTAATGAAAAATTTTTGAAAGTTTTAAAAAGACAAGAAATAAAAATAAAAACAATAGAAGCAAAAAAAATATCAGATAACATCGGCTATATTAGAATATCCAGTTTTATAGGACAAGACACCCCTAGAGATTTCATTATAGCTCTAAATAGATTGTTAGATACAAAAGGGCTTATTATTGATGTTAGAGGAAATTCAGGCGGGTTGTTTCAAAATGCTATTGTTATATCTAATTTGTTTATGAAAAGTGGAACAATCGTAAATGTTGTTGCAAGAAAAGGCAAAAAGAATATCTACAATGCAAAAGATGAAGGCTGTATCTATGAAAATCCGGTTGTCGTTTTGATTGATTCTTCTTCAGCTTCCAGTTCTGAGATTTTGGCTTCTGCTCTACATGACAATAAAAGAGCTACATTAATAGGTACAAAAACCTATGGAAAGGGTCTTGTGCAGAAGGTATTTTCTATGCCGAATAAAACAGGCATGAATCTTACGATTGCAAAATATTTAACGCCAAACGGTACAGATATAAACAAAAGTGGCATAAAACCTGATTATATTGTGACATTAAGCCACGATGATTTTATCAACAACAACGATTCTCAATTAAATTATGCAAAAAACTTTTTGGAGAAAAAAATTTCTACTAATCTGTGATAAAATATACTTGTATTTTTAGGAGTTTTTTATGATTGCTATTTTGATTAGTTTTTTATTGCTTGTTTTGGGCTTTGTATTAATGGTAAAAGGTGCAGACTTTTTTATTGAAGGTGCAAGTTCTCTAGCTTTAAAACTAAAAATCCCCCAAATCGTAATAGGACTAACGATAGTTGCAATGGGTACAAGTGCTCCGGAGGCTGCTGTCAGTATAACATCAGCTCTAAAAGGTACAGCAGGCATTGCAATAGGTAATATTGTAGGTTCAAATATTGTAAATGTTCTTTTGATTTTAGGCGTAACGGCAATTATGATTACTTTACCTATCCAAAAAAACACAATAAAATACGAAATCCCATTTACTTGTTTTGTTAGTACTTTGCTGGTTTTGATGGGGTATTATTTTCATACAATAAATAGATTGTGTGCTTTTGTTTTTATTGTTTTGTTTGTTTTATTTTTGTTGTATCTGTTGAAAATATCAAAAAATGTTGAAGAAGTCGACGAAAATGCTTCTAATTTGTCAGCAATAAAAGTAATTTTATTTATAATAGGTGGAATAGTTGCTCTTGTTTGGGGAAGCGATTTAACAGTTAATAATGCAATTCAGATTGCTCATAAAATAGGCGTTTCAGATAGAATAATAGGGCTTACGGTTGTAGCGATTGGAACGAGTTTGCCTGAACTTGTTACTTGTATAATTGCAGCAATAAAAAAACAAGCAGATTTGGCTATTGGAAATATCATAGGTTCAAATATCTTTAATATTTTGTTTGTTTTGGGCTTAGCAGGCATGATTCAGCCGATGAAATATGAAAAAGCGTTTTTGTTTGATGGAATAGTGATGATTCTTTCGATATTGCTTTTATTTATTTATACAGTGAAAAAACGCCGATTAACCAGACTCCAAGGCATTAGTTTTTTGGTGTTGTATATAGTTTATACGGTTTGTATGGTTTTAAAATAAAATGAAAAAAACAAAAATATTATCAGTCGTATTTTTCTGTTTGTTTGTAGTTTCTATGATTTTTACAATCATAACACGATTTGATGATATTTCTGTTCCTTATTTTAAAGGTGTTAGAAAAAGTATACAAGTCGATGTTATCTACAAAAACGAGCCAAAAAAAATTTTCTATGACGAAAAACTCCCCGATGTTTCAATGAAAATCAAAGAAAACCATTTTCTTTTTGGCGAAAACAAATACAAAAAAATATCAAAAATAAATATAGAAGATGAGTCTTCTATAAAAGAACTTCAAATATACAATGAAAAACAAATAAAAAAATATGACAAAATCCCAAAAACAATAGAAATAAACAACGAAAAAAACATAATCGAAAAGTCTCTAATTTCATTTTTGTCGTTTTTTTACAATTACAAATTACATTTATTGTCTTATGTGTTTTTGATTTTGGCTGTGAGTTTTTCAAGTATAAAATTCAACAACAAAGTTGTTTTTTGTTTGATCAGTTTTTTAGGCATAATGTTTAGAATATTACAAATAAACGAAATTCCTTTTTGGGACGATGAAGTTTTTGTTTTGGTTCATACTTCTAATAGTGCAAAAATGGTTGATTTATTTAATGACCCCGGAAATCCGCCTTTGTTTTTTATATTGTTTAAAATTTGGAGAAGCATTTTTCAAAAAGAAGAATTTTTTAGATATATTAGTGTAATAACAGGACTTTTGTTTAATTTTTGCTTTTTTATTTATATAAAAAAATTCTTAAACGAAAAAAAAGCACTTTTTGGGTATTTTGTTGTTTCTATTTCTTTGATTTTGATTTATTTTTCTCAAGAAATCAGATGCTATATGCTTTTGATGCTTTTTTCGGTTTTGGGTGCGATTTTTTTGTTTGAATATAAAAGTAAAAAAACAAAAATTCTTTATTTAATAAATTCTATTTTGCTTTTAAATACGCATTTTTACGGGTTTTTTATTTGGTTGTTTAATTTTGTTTTTGGGATAAGTATCTTCAAAAACAAAAAACAACGCTTAAAATCGTTTTTAATAAACAATGTTGTAGCTTTTTTGATTTTTATTCCTAATGTAATTTTTAAACAACAAAGTATAAATTCTAATTTTAATACCTGGATACAAGTGCCGCATTTTAGAGATTTTGTCCAAGTTTTGAAAGATTTTTCTTCTTCAATGTTAATCTTGAGTTTGTTTTTTGTTGTTTTATTTTTCGTTTACAAAAAAACAAAAAGCCCAAGAAAAAAATTATTTCTAAAATACAATTTCCTAGCGATAGCTTCTGTTATTGTT
>CAKURN010000064.1 GCA_934675695.1 uncultured Candidatus Melainabacteria bacterium
GGTATTTTCCACGCAATTTTGGAATTACACAATATCCACAATTGTAATAGCAACCTTCAGCAATTTTTATATAAGAAGAAGACCCGACTGTTATTTGTTCTCTTGTGATGTCTTCTCTATAGCAGTATGTAGGATTTTCAGAAATATTTACATATTCTCTATTTTCCAGTGCATCGATTATTTTGTCGTATTCGCAAACTCCAACAAAATTCTTAATTTCAGGTAAAAGTTTAGGTAAATCTTCTTTATGTTTTTGAACTAAACAACCTGTTAAAATTACACGTTTTTTTCGATTTATCAAATCTAAAATCGCTTTCACGCTTTCTGCTTCAGCATCATATATAAATGAACAAGTATTCACGATAAAAGTGTTTATGCTATCATCTTCAATATCCAAACTATACGAATACCCGTTTTTCACCAAAAGCCCAAGCATAAGCTCCATATCGACCAAATTTTTTGCACAGCCAAACTGCAATATTCCGATTTTTTCTTTATTTTTCATCTTTTCTCTTGTATATTAAAACTTCATTTTTTCCGACAATTTTTGCTATAACGTAATTATCTACAATATATGAACAAAAATCAACACCATAATCTAAACAAATCGATTCGCTTTTGTAGTCTTTTGTGTTTCTAGGGTAAAAGATTACATAATCTGTTTTTTTGTTTGATAAATTTTTTATAAAATATTCATCCGAAAATGTCTCAAAATCCAGTGGAGTAAATGTTGAATTGTAAAAATTCCAATTTTTCTTATTTATGAAATTAAATATTTGTCCTTCAGGCAAAACTACAAAATTTTCGTCTTTTTTTATATTTTTTTTAATATAAAAATCAGTTTCTGTAAAATTTTTATAGTCATCAGATTTTAAATATACTTGTGCGGAATTTGTATCGTATTTAATTTTTTTATCTAGAATTAAATTTTTTATATTTATAAAGCTTAAAAAGACTAAAAATATTAAAAAATGCACGTTTAAAAACTTCTTTTCAAATATTTTTGTAAGAAATAAATATATATTTGAAACAACAAAAACAAAAGAAAAATTTGCATAGCCAAAGACATTTAGTGCAAAAATGCTTTTTATAGACATCATTAAAGAAAAGAAGTAAAAAACGATGTCGAATTTTGTAATTTTTTTCTTGCAAAAAAGATAAATGAATAGCAAAGACAAGAAAAATACGCCCAAATTATAAAGAAAAACCAAATTGCAAAAAGCAAAAAATAAAATAGTAACTATATAAAAAAGAATTCTTTTGTTTTTTGAATATAAAAAATACGAAAAAGCGAAAAACAAAAGATATAAAGTAAAATTTTTGATATTATAGATAAAATATTTTATTTCAAATAATACCCCCATACCTTTATAGAAATAAGTAAGAGAAGAAGTTTTTGCCATTGTTTTTAAGTATTTTAAATTATTTAAAATGTCAGTGTAGTGAATTTTGTTTAAAGAAATATAAAGTAAAAATATACTTGGAAACACCAAAATATACAAAAAATCGAGAGAAAATTTTTCTTTTTGAATAATTTTATAAACAGTAACAAACAAAAAAATCAAGAAAAATACTTCAATCCTGGATACAAAAAGCAGACCCAACATTAAAAAAAGAAATTTATCAAATTTATATAACAAAGAAAAAATAATGTAAAATATCGAAAAATACGCCCACAAAGTAGAAAAAGAATACGGCACAACAAAAGAAAAAGTTGAACATGAAAATATGCTTGTGATAATAAATATTACTGTAAAAAATAGAGCTGATTTTTTGTTCGTTAAAAATTTATTTAAAATAAAATAAAATAGAATAGAAATAAAAAAAGCTATTATATTTGCTTCTAATAAAATTAGATTTATGTTTGCTGAAATTTTATACAAAAGAAAATTACAAAAATATCCCCAAAACCCGTATATCAAAAAAATATCTTTAAATAATTTTTGTCCTAAAAGCATTTGGTAGGGAATTTCAGCTTCTCTAGAAAAATCAACGAGAAAATTTGAACTTTGACCATAAAACAATATTGAAAACACTACAAAAAATAGAAAAATTATTAAAAATGGTCTTAAATGTTCTTTCATTATATTTTTATATCAAACAAATCCCATTGTGGCAATTTTTTTACAAAAAAATACTTTATTATAGTATGTTAGGTAATACTCAAAATATATCTATACATAATTCTACACTCGCTGATAGCTGCGGAAGTAGTGTTCTTGGAATGAATGGCTCATTAACAAGCTACATTCAAACAGGAAAAACTCATAGCGGCTATGATTCTTTTAGTAGAAAGAATAAAACAGACACCAAAAAAATGACAAGAAGTCAAAAAGATGCTCAAATCCTTAAAAAAATATGTGTAGGAGCATTGGGTGCAGCTGCAACTTTGTTTTTGGGCTGCAAACTTAAAAAAGGTGCAACAAGTATTGTTGATGGTGTAAAAAAACTACTCAAAATTGCTCCATCAGAAAGTAATATAGAAAAAGCCAAAAAAACTCTATCTAAGCTTGTCTAAGGGCTTTTTTCTATTTTGTGCAAATTCTTTTCTTATTTTTTGAAATTCAATTTTTTGTTCATTTGTTAATATCGCTTCAAATGATTTTATATGATTTTCTTTTGTTCGTTTAGCATTTTGTTTTAAAATAACAAGCATAGCTTTATCGGGTGCTGTTCTCAAATCTGTCTGATACCTAGGAAGCCCTGTCATATATACTTCAAAAATTCTATCATGACACTGTTGCATTTCTTTTACAATTTTTTCCATATCTTTTTTGTATTTTTGGCGATTATGTTTGATATAGTCTTTTTGTTGTTGGGTAAAATGCAACCTGCTATCTAAATACTCGTCCATTTTGCATTCACGTTTAATAGATTCTTTAGTTGGCATATCAAAATAAGGGTGAGCAACTACAACATTCATCAAAGAAATAAAAAAAGTGAAAATTAACAAATATTTTTTAATCATTATTCATTATCCTCAATTAAAAAACTAAGTTTTTCGGCTAGTATTTTTCTTGCAGAATTAAGCCTTGATTTTACAGTTCCTGCAGGAATTTTTAGTTTTTTTGCAATTCCTTCATAAGAATAGTCTTCGTATTCATACAAAATTACTACTTCTTTTAATTTTTTTGGCAAAGAATTTACAGCATTTAGAATGAATTTTTGTCTTTCTTTTTGTGAATAGACTATATCAGGTGTTTTTGAAGTTTTTATATTTTCAAGCACTTCATCATTATGACAAGAAGTCGACGAATGTCGAAATGAAGCACTTTTCAGGTAATCTCTACATAAATTTGCAGTAATTGTTAAAATCCATTTTGAAAATTTGTTTTGTTCTTTGTAATTTGGCAAATTTTTATATGTTTTTATATAAACTTCTTGTTCTATATCTTCGTTAGTTTCCCCAAGAAAATTTCTGATTAAGGCTCTGATTTTATTACTATTTTCTTGTATAATTTTTTTCAAATTATTTTACTCCAGATAGACCATAATCATCAAGTAATAGCTGTTCTACTAGGCTATTGTTGTTCATAGAAACATAAATGTCATCGCCCATCGTATATATTCCAAAAACCGAAGTAAACAAAAATACAGGCACAGAAATAGTCAAAAAGACTTTTGCAATTGCTTTGTTTCTTTTTCTTGTTTTATATAAAGGCCTTGCTTCTTGTAACAATTCAGAAATTTTGTCCATAATAACTCCTTTGATTATTATAACGAAAAAATCAATTTAATGTTCGGAAATATTTCTTGTTTTTTTTAATTGCTTAACATTTCTTAATATTATTTTTAAGATATTGCTGAATTTCAGGCATTTGTAAAGAAATGTAAATAAAGTATATACAAAATATGCAATTTATATACACAAAAATACTTTATTATAATGTAGATAATAGAAAGCGTAAAAACAATGGCAACTAAAAATAAAACTTTATCATTTGAAATCGACACAACAAATGCTTTTGAACAAGCTCTTGACGCTAGCAAAATTATGCAAAACATTGATGATATCGACAACGCTTCTATTACAAGAAGATTCAAATCATCTCAAGATCCTATCAACTATGCTTTTGATGCTATTGAAAATGTTCCCTTGCAAGAATTGGCTGTTGATTTTGTAAAAGAAACTTTTGATGATGTATTTGAATTTATAACAAGAATATGCAAATAATCACAGTGAAATGAGGAAATATAAGGAAAATTTTAAATGTGTAAATTATTATTTACACATTTTTTATTTTAAAAACTTGCTAAAGAATAATTATTTTGATAAAATAAAAACATTGAGAGGAAAAATGGCCGAGTGGCTGAAGGCGGCACCCTGCTAAGGTGTTAGGTGGAGTAATCTGCCTCGAGGGTTCGAATCCCTCTTTTTCCGAATTTTAGACCCTTTTGGGTCTTTTTTATTATGTAGACTATTTTTTGTTGGATAAAACAACGCAAAGAAAATTATTACTTTTTTATTTCAAAATGTAATTAATCTAGTTTATAAAACCCTATATAATCATACTTCCAATCAAATAAACAACAAAAGAAACAATCCATGCTATCATACATTGAACTACAACAACCAAAAAAGCAGCCAATCTTCCAAGTTCTCTTTTTACTGTTGCGATAGTTGCAACGCAAGGCGTGTAAAGAAGTGAAAAGACTAGAAAAACAAAAGCACTCAGTTGTGAAAACATTGTTGGAAGTTTTTCGACACCTCCTGATAGTATGCTTAATGTACTAACAACGCTTTCTTTTGCCATAAAACCGGTAATAAAAGCGGTAGATATTCTCCAATCATCTATTCCTAAAGGTTTAAACACAGGTGTAACCAAATTGCCTAAAATTGCAAGCAAGCTTTCACTAGAATCCGTTACCAAATTCAACCTGGAATCGAAGTTTTGTAAAAACCAAATTGATATTGTTGCAAAAAATATTATTGTAAATGCTTTTGTAATAAAATCTTTTGATTTTGTATAAATCAACCTGTAGACATTTCTAACTGTTGGCATTTTGTAATTAGGTAATTCCATCACAAAAGGCACAGCTTCACCTTTAAACACTGTAAATTTTAAAATATATGCAAAAATAATTCCAACAACTATCCCTAAAATATACAAACTCAAAATTACCAAAACTTGGTTATGAGCAAAAAATGCCACTGTAAACAAGGCATAAATAGGTAATTTTGCACTACAGCTCATAAAAGGAGTCAAAAATATTGTCATTTTTCGGTCACGTTCAGATGGCAGAGTTCTTGTTGCCATTATTGCAGGAACAGAACAACCAAAGCCAATCAGCATTGGAACAAAACTTCTTCCCGATAGTCCGATTTTTCTTAATAATTTGTCCATAACAAAAGCGACACGAGCCATATAACCACTATCTTCTAACAAGGATAAAAAGAAAAACAATATCACAATTACGGGTAAAAAGCTTAAAACGCTACCTACACCTGAAAACACGCCATCTATAATTAAAGAATGTACGACAGGATTCAATCCATAAGATGTAAGCAAACTGTCAAATGAATTTGTTATGAAATTTATTCCATTTTCCATTAAATCAGATAAAAAACTTCCAATATTTCCAAAAGTACAATAAAAAATGAATGCCATTATCAAAAGAAACGTTGGGATAGCTGTATATTTTCCGGTTAAAATTTCGTCTAATGTTTTAGAAAATTTATCTGCTATACTTTCATCTGGTTTTTGTACAAACGCATCTGACAATTTTTCAATAAAAGCAAACCTCATATCGCAAAGTGCAGCTTGTTTATCCAATCCATATTCTAATTCCATTTGTTCAATTATTTTGTTTGAAGTTTCTAAATCGTTGTTATCAAGTTTAAGTGCTTCTATTACAAGTTCATCGCCTTCGGTTAATTTTGTTGCAGCAAAACGAACAGGAATATTTGCGTTTTTTGCATGGTTTTCTATCAAATGAATAATAGAATGGATACAGCGGTGAATTGCACCTTCTTTTCCTATACTATCTTCACAAAAATCAACACTTGTTGGACGTACGCCAAACGAAGCAACATTTATAAAATGTTCAACAAGTTCTTGTATACCTTGTCCTTTGGCAGCAGAAATCGGAATAACAGGAACGCCTAGTGCATTTTCAAGACCATTTATATCAATACTACCGCCGTTTTTGTTGACTTCATCCATCATATTAAGTGCAATTACCATCGGAACGTCCAATTCCATTAATTGCATAGTCAAAAGTAAATTTCTTTCAATATTTGTAGCATCAACAATATTAATTATTCCATCAGGTTTTTCATTGAGGACAAAGTTTCTTGTTACAATTTCTTCTGAACTATAAGGCGAAAGCGAATAAATTCCGGGCAAATCAACGATAGTTATGTCTTTATGATTGATTAAAGTTCCTTGAGTTTTATCAACGGTAACTCCTGGAAAATCTCCAACATGTTGATTTAGACCTGTTAGTTTGTTAAATAGGGTTGTTTTACCTGAGTTTTGATTACCGGTAAGAGCAAAAACAAGCTTTGTTTTTGGGTTTTGAAGTGTTTTTGTTTCTCGATATATTTTCTTCTCACCAATTTTAGAATGTTCTATTTCTTTGAATTTTTTAGTTTTTTTGGTGCATTTTTCGCTACTATGGATATCTTTTATGATTATTTTTGAAGCGTCTTCTTTTCTAATTGTTAGTTCATAACCTCTTAATCTTAATTCTAAAGGATCTCCCATTGGAGCTGTTTTTACAAGAGTCACCTCGGTGTTTGGAGTTAATCCCATATTCAAAATATGTTGTCTTAGAGATTTGTTTTCACAATTTACAGCAACAATAAAAGCGTCTTTTCCTATAGGAAGTTTATCAAGACTTGTTTGATTTTTTGTATCATTTTCAATTTTGTCGGTCATTTTCGCCTCAATTATGTATTATTCAAAACTACAAACAAGTAAGAAATATTTGTAGACTATTTAATTTTAAATCTTGAATAATAGAATTCAATAAGGGATTTTATTCTATCCATACCTCTTACAAAAGAAATAGCAGGATTTCTAGCATATAAAAAATCAATATAACTTAGTTGATAATTTCTTTGACAAGCCAAATCCACCCAAAGATTGTTATGAATATCTCCATATTTGTATCCTGGTAAATTTTCTTTGTAATATGGAATAGCATCAACTATTTTGTTTATAAAATGTTTTCTTCCATTGTATTTTAAGTAATTTTCACGAGGAGCGTATTTTTCTTGGTTATTTATTACTTTATGAATAGCATCGGCAAGTGATTCCGGATCATATTTTAAAGCATATTCTCCACTGTTTTTTCTAAAAACCGGATAACCATTTCTTGCAAATTTGTTAAAATCTTTAAATACAACGATTGGCGTATCGCAGCTCATTGCTTCATTTATTGCACGATTTTTACCCTCCATTAAAGAAGCAAGTACGCAACATTTTGCACTAGTGTAGTATTTTGGCAAATCTTTGTGTTCTATATAAGGTACAAATTCTATATATTTTTTTGTATCACCTAAAATTTTATCAATTTTTTCTAGTTCAGCTTTTGCATCAAATCTCACTTTTGAATAGTCCATTGTGCCATCTTCTCTTAAAAAAGCATCTCTAGAACCTATTGCAATGAGAGATTTTAAAACTTTTTTGTACTTTTCTTCGTATTTTTTTAAAGCTTCAGCTATCATTGGAAGATTTTTTACAGGATAAGCTGTTGATACACATATAACATCATATTTTTTTGGAGTATTAAACGTTGGAGCCATTGTATACT